>JAAUOQ010000109.1 GCA_012034795.1 Leptolyngbyaceae cyanobacterium CRU_2_3 | reverse complement strand
TTCGTCCTCGACGAGCGCCGTGCACGATTCCACCCAGTCGCCGCAGTTCATGTAACGAATGCCGTCGTAGTCCGTGATTTCGGCGTGATGGATGTGGCCGCACACCACACCATCGAAACCCGTTGGCGACAATCATGGCTCACTGCTTCTTCGAAGCCGCTGACGAAACTCACCGCACGCTTCACTCGATACTTCACCCATGCCGACAGCGACCAGTAGCCGAGCCCGAGGCGGCGGCGCAGGAAATTCAAGGGTGCATTGGACCAGAGCGCCAGCTCATAGCCGCGGTCGCCCAGAAAGGCGAGCCACCGGGCATAGCGAACGACGACATCGTACTCGTCACCGTGCATGACGATGTAGCGGCGGCCCGCAGCGGTCTCGTGGAAAGTCTGGCGCTCGATCTCGATGCCGCCGAAATGCATGCCGCAATAGTCGCGAAGGCCCTCGTCGTGGTTGCCCGGAATGAACACGATGCGTTCCTTCAGCAGCCTGGAGTAGATATTGAACAAATCATTTTACACTACATGAATCTATTAATGCCTCGTTGTTGGAGCAGGCTTGGCAACAAGTTGCCCAACGCCATGCAATTTTAAGAACTCGGTTTCGTTGGGAAGGATTGGATCAACCAGAGCAGCAAGTGCAGCGGCAGATTCATCTATTTCTGATGCAGCAAGATTGGCAAGGTCTACCGCTTGCAGCACAACAGCAGCAGCTTGAAACTTATTTAAAGAGCGATCGCCAGCAAGGTTTTGATCTAGAGCACGCCCCCCTCATGCGGTTGGCATTATTCCATATTGCCCGTGACACTTATCAATTGGTTTGGACTTTTCATCATATTTTGCTAGATGGGCGATCCTTCCCCATCTTACTGAAAGAAGTCTTTGCTATTTACGAGGCGCTTTGTCAAGGACAAAACTTACAGCTAGAATCCCCTCGGCTATATAAAGAGTACATTGATTGGTTGCAGCAGCAAGATGTTGCTCAATCGGAAGCGTATTGGCGACAATTTCTCGCAGGTTTTACAATTCCTTCGGTTTTTTCCCGTGAACTCTCTAATGCCACCTCTGAGACAGGACAGGGGGAAGCAGCAATCCAACTGTCTCAAACTGCGACTGCTGCCCTTAAAACCCTGGCACAGCAGTATCAGATTACCCCTAATACCCTCTTACAAGGCGCTTGGGCCATCGTCTTGAGTCACTACAGCGATACTCAAGATGTGGTCTTTGGAGCCACAAGAGCCTGTCGTCACTCGGTTGAGGGAACCGAGTCTATGGTGGGTTTGTTAATCAATACTTTGCCGGTTCGGGTTCATATTGCTCCTCAAGATTCTCTGATCTCCTGGCTACATGACCTCCGGACTCAGCACGTAGCAATTAGACCCTACGAACACACACCACTAACGCAGGTACAGCAGTGGAGCGAAGTGCCGCCTGGGGTGCCTTTGTTTGATAGCCTGGTGGTGTTTGAAAATTCTTGCCTCAACGAAACACTACAGGCTTTCGGGTCAGGCTGGCAAAACCGAACAATTAAACTGCTGGAACAACCGAGCTTCCCTTTGGTATTGAGGGGGAGTTTGGGAGCAGAACTGTCGCTGAGAGTGTCATACAATCGCCAACAGTTCAGTCCGGTAACGATGATAGAAATGCTAGAGCAACTCACGGCTCTGCTAGAAGAAATCATCGCTGATCCAGAACAGCCACTCGCCAATTTGTCGATCTGGACTAAGGTAGAGCCACACCCGTTGACGATGGAATGGAATGCCACAGAGATCGACTATCCCAAGCAGTTGCGCTTGCATGACTTGTTTGAAGCGCAGGTAAATCGAGATCCCGATGCGATCGCCGTCATATTTGGGAATCACTCGTTGACCTATCGTCAGTTAAATCAACGGGCTAACCAGTTGGCGCATTATTTGCAGCAGCTTGGCATCCAGCCCGAAATTCCGGTGGGCATTTGTATTGAGCGATCGCTGGAAATGATCATTGGCTGATGGCGATCGTCAAAGCGGGAGGCGCTTATGTGCCGCTAGATCCCACCTATCCTCAAGATCGGCTAGCTCACATTCTGGCAGATTCACAGCTTGCCGTTGTCCTGAGTCAACAGAAGTTCCTGTCATTGTTGCCCGATCAAGAAGTACCGATAATTTGCCTTGATCGAGACTGGCAGGCGATCGCAACTGCATCCCCTGAAAATCCCACTAGCAGAGTGACTGCCGAAAACCTAGCCTACATCATCTATACCTCTGGTTCTACAGGTAAGCCAAAAGGAGTCCTGATTGAACATCGAGGCGCAGTTAATACGCTGCTGGATGTTAGTCGGCGTTTCCAGGTGGGTGAGGGCGATCGCGTGCTAGCAGTCTGTTCTCTCAACTTTGATCTGTCGGTTTACGATGTGTTTGGGCTATTGGGCGCAGGTGGCACCGTGGTTGTGCCGCAACCTGCAAGCGTGCCCGACTTAGATCACTGGATTGACTTGATGGTGAAGCATCGGGTCACTGTCTGGAACTCAGCCCCGCCTGTGATGCAAATGTTTGCGGGACATTTGCTAGATGGCGATCGCACCCTGCCCGCTTCCTTGAAACTCGTCATGTTGAGCGGTGACTGGATTCCAGTTACACTGCCCAATTTGATTCGTCATCTGAAAGCAGGCAATCAGCCCGTAGATGTGATTAGCTTGGGGGGTGCAACTGAGGTATCGATCTGGTCAATCTTCTATGCAATTGAGGCGATCGATCCAACCTGGAAGAGCATTCCCTATGGGAAACCTCTGGGCAATCAGCAATTTTATGTGCTGGATGAACGGGGTAATCCAGTTTTTCCTGGCGAGGTAGGAGAACTCTATATTGGAGGCGATGGTGTGGCTCGCGGCTATCTGAATCGCCCCGATTTGAATGCCACTAAATTCATCCGCGATCCTTTCCGGGCTCAGTCAGAGGCTCGTCTCTATCGCACGGGTGATTTAGGCCGCTATGGCCCAGATGGCCATATTGAGTTTTTGGGACGGGTTGATCACCAAGTCAAGATTCGCGGTTTTCGCGTTGAAACGGGCGAAATTGAGGTAGTGCTATCGCAGCATCCTGCGATTCGGGAAACTGCAATTCTGGCACAGGATGATGCCACAGGCAATAAGCGACTGGTTGCCTATCTGGTGGCAGAGCGCAGCTATCAAGGACAGCTTGTAGACGAAGTTCACAACTTCTTGAAGGCAAAACTACCTGACTACATGGTGCCCTCAGCCTTTGTCACCTTAGAAGCACTCCCTCTGACCCCCAATGGCAAACTCGATCGCAAAGCCCTGCCCGTTGCCGATCTCTCAAACCAAGCCCTGAAATCTGCTGCCAGTGAGTCTCTGGTTGCACCCCGCGACGAAGTTGAGCGTCAGCTTGTAGCGATTTGGCAAGACTGTTTGGGCGTCCAGCCGATTGGGGTGACAGATAATTTCTTTGAGCTAGGTGGGCATTCTCTGGTCAGTGTCCGGGTTTGGTCCCGCATAGAAAGGGCATTTCAGCAAAAATTGCCGCTAGCGACGCTCTTTCAGGCTCCTACGATCGAGCAACTCGCCAAGCATTTCCGTCAGGCAGTAGAGACCCCTGTGAGTGCACCAGTTTGCCCCTCGTTTGTGGTAATTCAAGAAGGCGATCGCGATCGCTCCGCCCCCCCTCTGTTCTGTATCCACGTCCTAGGTCGTGGCTTAAAATTCTATCGACCGATGGCGAAATACTTGGAGCCAGGACAGCCTGTCTATGGCTTATCGACCCACATTGCTGGAGAGTCTTTCTCTTCTAACCAAGTCGTCGATTTAGCGACCCATTATGTTCAACAGTTGAGAATCATTCAGCCCGAAGGACCTTATCTCCTAGCAGGGGTCTCATTCGGCGGCTTAGTGGCTTTCGAGGTGGCTCAGCAACTGATTGCCCAAGGACAGAAAATCGCGATGCTGGTGCTCATGGATACTCGCTTACCCGGTGCCCTGAAACCGTTGCCTAAGTCAGAACGATTGACAGAGCATTGGAACCATTTCTCGGATTCAGGCTTGAGTTATATGTTCACCAAAATCCAGGCAAAAGCCGCAGGACACTGGCATCAGCTTAATGAAGCATGGCAATACTCATCTTGTGAGATCGGCATTAAGCTCAGCGAGATCGCCGGGCGTCCCTTATCGGAAGAGTGGCAAGACCATCTGTATCAGCAGCAAAATAGGCGATCGACTGAGGGCTATATCCCGGCAAGCTATCCTGGCAAAATCACCTTGTTCAAAGCAACAGAGCAACCCTTGGGTGTGAGCTTGACGCTGGAACCAGAACTGGGTTGGCGCGATCTGGCAATGGGCGGGCTGGAAATTCATAACATTCCTGGTAGTCACTTGGGAATGTTGCAAGATCCTTCGGCGCAAGTGCTGGGAGAAACGCTAAAAATCTGCGTTGACAAAGCTTTGGGAATCAATGGACAGCGATCGAAACTCAACCGTTCTCAAAATACTTCTACTTACCAACATCCTGTCTCAGAGTTGAACGAATTTCAGCCTAGCCACCGCTTTGCTTGATTGCTTAACTGTTCAAGATTAAGAGAACGAGGCGGAAAGTTAAGCCAGGGGCTTGACAATGCCAAGTCCCCTACGTCAAGGCAGACTGGGTTTAACTGAAAATTGCCCTAGCAAATCTTCTCGCTCCGCACCCGATCTTTTGAATCTGGACAAACTGCCAGTATCCTGGGTAAAGCGCCCTTGGTTTTGCGGCAGCGTCGATCATGACTCAGCCTGATTTGCTCAAACTCGCTCAGCAAGGAGACCCGGAGGCGATCGCCCATCTGCTCAACCGTAGTCTCCAACCGCGAGGCGTCACGGCAAAAATTCTCATTCGCGATCAATGCCTAAAAATCCTGCTGTCTTCTGCCCGTCCTCTGGAGCAGCAAGCCTTCATGCAGTTTTTGGAACGGCAGATCCAAGATTGGCAACTGGGCACCATTACGCTGGTTAAAGTTTATAGCCAACAAATGGGCGAAGGGGTTCCGGCTTGGGCGCAAGATTTTTCCCTGACTCCAGACAAGGCATTAATCTTGAGCAAGCCATTGGCTCAAGGCAAGGCTTTGATTCAGAGCCTCTCTGCTCAGGCTGAGTTATCTGCTCCACAGAATGGCGCGATCGTCCAGGTTTCAAGCGTCAAGGCTGCAAGTGCGATCGTTAAAGCCAAACCAAGACATCAGAATTTTTTAGCCACGCTGCGTTCTTTTAATTTAAGTTCAATTTTTCCCTATCAAGACCTCTGTAGCACCGATCTCTACCGTCACTATGCCGTGAAACTGTTGCTGTTTCTGGGTTTGTTTCCATTGATCGTCAACTTGGTAGCAGAACAGGTCAGCGTGGCACAAACCGCCTGGCTGTTGGGTATTTACTATGCTTGCATTTGGGCAGTGGTACTGCATGACCTGATTAAGCCAACGCAGTTTTCCTGGAGCAACACGATGAATTGCATCCTGTTTACGGCATTCATCGGCATTCCCATCCTACTACTATTTCAAAAAGTGCCACCCTTTAGCACACTCTATCAGGCGATTAATGAGGGCAGCTTGTGGAGTCGGCTACTGGGCTTTGTGTTTGGCGTGGGAGTGTTAGAGGAAACCTGTAAAGCTCTACCCATCTATCTGCTACTACTGCGCCGAGGAAAGCTCAGCGATCCGCATACAGCCGCTTTTTATGGGTCCATGTCTGGATTGGGATTTGCGATCGCTGAAGGAGCCGCCTACTCACTACGCTATGCCTTTGGCTTTAGCCAAGGACATTTAGGGCTAGGCTCTTTTGTAGCGGCCAATACGATTCGCTTTGTGTCGTTGCCCCTGTTTCATGCCATTTTGGCAGGCATGGTGGGTTATTTCATCGGTTTAGCGGCGGTCAATCCCTCTCGACAGGGAGCAATTATCTTAATTGGATTGGCAATCGCTGCTGTTCTACATGGCTTGTATAACACTTTTGCAGGGGGGATTGCTGGGTTAGTCATCATTGCCTTCACCATTTTGTTATTTGTCACGTACTTGCGGCGCAGTCGGCAATGGTGGATGAAATGCGGCAAGCCGAGATCAATCAGCAACAAGGCTCCGACTGAGCGCAAGTGTATTTCAAGTCTCTTGGGCAGGCAAGATGCTTGTTCACGGTCAGTCAAGATGTTTTAGCATGCTCCAAACTTCTGCTTACCAGGTTAGATTTAGCCCTTGATCTTGCAGAAACTGTTGTAACTGCGGCACCAGTTGCTTTGTTACAATATCTGGCGGGAGCAAATCAGGCTGGTTGGGGCGATCTTGGGCAATTAGCCACCCTGCTGTTGAGCCAGCGGCTCCGCCGATCGCCCATTCCCCATAGTGGACTCGCGTAGCAGCATTGACAATATGTGTGGCGGCAATACCTTTACCGCCAATCAGTAAATTATCTACCCCTTGCGGAATCAGCGCTTCCAAAGGAATTTGAATCGGACGAATTAGGCTTTCGTCTTCCACAGGAGCACTGCTGGCCTCGCCGGTTTCCAGAGAGTTGCGGTAGCGGCAGCCGTGCATGTCAATGCTGTAGTGAGTTAACCCTACCACTGTAGAGCCAAAGTCTCGCCCCCCTGACATGTCTCGCCGCAGATCAGACTCTTGTACCATGAACTGAGTTTGTCCATACGCCGGCCGGCCCAAAATTCGCCGCCCTTCACGAATGTAGGGCATCATGCTTAATCCAGAAATTGTCCCCATAGGAGCGTCCGACCCCATGAGATAGGTTAATGGAGAACTGGGTGTTGCCTGTTTTTCTATGAGCCATTCGCCAAACAGCATGGCATGTTCTTCTGCATGGCGCAGCGAACTGAGTGAGAGTCCACCCATCCAATTTCCATGCTGCCCTGATGCGGCAATCTTCTCCTCATTCAAAATTAGCGGCGGATCCATGAAAGACCAGTCATTGCCCCGATTCCAGTTAATCATGGTAATGTCGCCTGGGGCAGGCGGGCCTTGCCGCGGGTTATCATACTGAGTGCTGACAATGCGGCGATACTTAAACAAGCTGGCTCCCTCAAACATCGGAAAGCCAATCAGGTCGTATTGCTGCCGATGCTCACTCCTAGCATAATCGGATTGAATTTGGGCCAAAACATTGCGACTGTAGCCGCGATCGTCCAAAATGGCCATTGCGAAGGGAAATGTGAAGGCCTGGGTACAGTCAGGATTGTCCTGTCGAGAGGCATAAAGTTCACTGGTAGTGGCTTGGGCCTCAGAACCTAGCCGATAGGGGATGCCTGCCCAACCCACGAATTCGCCGGTATCTGTGGCATCAATCACAATCATGTGTTTACCACGGGGCGGCTGTAAGCGAATTGGTACTTTTTCAAACACCCGATCCGACGACCAGGAATACCAAGAAGGTAATTCTTGAGAGGGGCGTCCTTTGGGCACATAGCCAGGGTTGCGAGGTTGTCGGTGCACAGCATACACCGCCACAATCTCTCGCCCAGTTGGGTCAAATTCTGCCCCTTTGAAGGCTGTGCCAATTTGCCAACGGCTACCAGGTGCTTTCTGAGCAGCAGTATCCAGAAGCTGTTGGGCCGCGCTCGCACCGGCTTTGGGCGGAAAACACAAGGTTCCCACCCAGCAACTACTAATCTCGGACACGGGTTGCGGAGAAGATAGCCCTGTCCAGACGGGCATACTGATGACTTGCTGTTGGATAAGTTGCTTAAAGTCCGTCCAGCTCGGCGAAAAGCTACCGCGAGCGCGCATGGATCTTGATTCATCTAGGGCTGAGACACCTTGAGAGCTGATCTGCCCTCCCAGCCAAGGGGAAAGCTCAATTAGACAGGTTTTTGCGCCAGACTGCATAGCATGGGACGCTGCCGAGACACCACCTAAAGAGCCGCCAATCACAACCACTTCGCATTCCCACACTTCTTTAGCATTGGGCAAAGGCGAGATTTGAGGTCTACCACTGAGCCGGTTGGCCAACTTGTCAAAAGTTGTTGCATCTAGAGCTTGAGCAGTTTCTGTGACAATAGAACTCACTGACGACATGGGGGTGACTGTTCCACCCCAAGAATGGTATTGCAGTGCTCCCAATAGCCCACTGGCACTGACTGGAATCAGCAAGCCTAGAATTACAAGCTGATTCAGTTGGCGGGTGGAAATAGGTGGGTTCACAGTAAAAGACTCGCTAAAAGACTCGCTTCAGTATGAAAAATGAGAGGGAGATCAGGAGAATGAGTAGTGATTTTCTGACTTAAACGTACAGACTTACCGCTACATATAGCGAAATTTTACAAGTTTATAGATATTAAAGTCTGCAAGATCACATAATTTTTCTTAAGGAAAGGGATAGATTACAGACTATGAGCATTCATGAATCAATGGGATATTTTCCATCAGCGATCGCCTAAAGGCAATGGACAGCCTCACACTCTAACTTAATAAGTCCTGATCTGTTCCTCATTAGCTCCTTCCTGGCAGTGCTTTAGCTCCTGGCAGTGTAAGTGCGAATATCGGGACGTGTAGCAGGACGAGGAAACAGAGCTTCAATCGCAGCATCCCGATGATTGAGCGTTTCGTAGAAGAAGAAGGAAACCCCAGAAAATTGGCGATCGCGAGCCACTTGAACCTGGCGTTGAATTTGCCCCGTTTCCACGTTGAGAACGCTTAAACCAGTAAGAATCCCAATTCCTACAGGAATTTTGCGGCGCACAGTCTGCAAGTCAGGCTGGTCTAGCTCCGAGGTAAAACGATTCATGTCAGTGCGGTAGACTTGCACAATTAATTCATCCACAAAACCCAACCGCTGCCAGGAAAACCAATCTTGTAAATGGGTTTGGTAAGCGTAGTCTTTGGGATTGGGTGATAGGGAGATGATGCAGTCGGGTTTGTAGGTTTTGACAGCCGAATAGATTTTCACCATTAAATCGGAAACTTTACTGGCTCGCCACTTCATCCACTCTGGATCACGGGGGTTGGTAGGTGGAATTTTGCCCTGATGTTCTTGCTGATAAAGTCCCACGGTGTAGGGGTCATAGCCTACCTCAACCGGCATACCTAAGTGGTCATCGAACTGGACTCCATCTACGTCGTACTGTGTTACCACTTCTGTGACCAAATCCGCCAGAAACTTTTGAACTTGGGGATGGGTAGGGTTCAACCAAACTGAGGTGTCTTCCCCATGCACATTAAAAATCTTGCTGCCATCGCGTCGTGCAGTTACCCAATTGGGGTGGCGACGCACCAGGTCAGAATCTGCTGGAGCCAATAGCCCAAATTCAAACCAGGGAATTACTGCCAGATTCTGGCTATGTCCTACCTCTACTGCCTCTGCCAACATATCTCGCTGCTCAAAGGCAGGCTCTGGATCAATTCTTTGTCCAAAAGCCTGTTCGGCAACATCGCTGGGATATAGCGTGTGTCCCCCATTCCAAACCGTAGGGTAAATGGTATTGAAATTAAGACGATCAAGCCGTTTTAGAGCATCTTGCAGGTTGTCTTTAGAAAACAACACTTCGCTATCAATATTAGTGAGCCAGACGCCTCTAATTTCGGCGGTAGCGGCCCCTGCTCCGGATGAAACTGCCCCAGATGAAATTGTTCCAGATGAAACTGCCTGAGCTAGAGCAGCCCCCGGAAAGCGCATCATCAGGGCGATCGCCAATCCCAAGCCGATCCAGAAAGCTGAGCGCAGTCGCCGCTGCCATCGAGCAGTTCTTATTTGAGCTTGGTTAGCCTGCTCCTCACCGCTCCTCATCCCCAGCATCGCAATAATGGATGCCAATCCATGACGATCTACCATATGCTAGATGTCAAATCCTCCCCACACTACTCATCACACACACGAGGTATAGCCTAACACCATAAAGCATTTTGGCGATCTTGAGTTAATTTTTGACGGTTTCTCCATCTATATGTCCATTCCGTGATGGATATAGATATAGATATGGACATCACAGATAGGGTGTTTTTAGAGGAAGCGCTTCAGAGAGAACTGAGATCAGCTTGGCCAAATCCCCCTCCGCCCGGTGTTTCAATCACGAACACATCTCCAGGCTGCATTTGAACTTCGGCTTTGCCGCCCAGCGATTCGATCGCCCCATTCTGTCTCTCTAGCCAGTTGCGCCCAGTGGCACCCGGTTCACCGCCTTGTAGCCCAAACGGTGGCACTAAACGATGTCCCGATAAAATGGTAGCGGTCATCGATTCACGAAACCGAAGCCGACGAATAATGCCATTGCCACCTTTGTGCTGCCCTTTGCCGCCACTGTCGGGGCGAATCGCAAAGTTGTCGAGCAAGACTGGGAAACGCCATTCCAGAACTTCGGGGTCGGTGAGGCGGGAGTTGGTCATGTGAGTCTGGACGGCATCGGTGCCATCGAAGTTGGCACCTGCCCCAGAACCGCCGCAGATTGTCTCATAGTACTGGTATTGGGCATTGCCAAAGGTGAAGTTGTTCATAGTGCCTTGCGAAGCTGCCATTACGCCTAGCGCGCCGTAGAGGGCATTGGCGATCGCCTGGGAGGTTTCGACATTGCCTGCCACCACAGCAGCCGGGGGGTGAGGATTCAGCATACAGCCCTCTGGCACAAGGATTTCCAGCGGTTTTAGGCAGCCTGCATTCAGCGGAATATCGTCTTCTACCAGGGTGCGAAACACATAGAGCACAACGGCTTTGCAGATGGCAAGTGGGGCATTGAAGTTATTGGGCTGCTGGAGTGAAGTGCCAGTAAAATCAATCCGAGCTTGCGGTGAGGG
>JAAUOQ010000108.1 GCA_012034795.1 Leptolyngbyaceae cyanobacterium CRU_2_3 | reverse complement strand
TGTGGCATTTTTGCTAACCACCGAAACCCCGTAATCTCTCCCTGAAAGCAACGTTGGGAAAACTTGAGCGATCGGACATACAACAGCGATACGACACTCGCCAGTAAACCTAACCCCACATAGAGGGGGAGTTCCATGAGGCTGCGCACTTCGTAAGCAGGCAGGGCAAAGGCGGGCTGAGACCCCAACCCAATTTGGGCGATCCAAGCTGCTACAACAGCAGATAGAAGAACTGCACTGGCAGCCGAAGCAGCAAAAGTGGTTTTCGATACCACTTCGAGTGCAAAAAACACACCCGCGATCGGGGCATTAAACCCTGCGGCTAAACCCGCCGCAGCCCCAGCGCTGAGCAACAGCCGTCGCCGTTCCTGCGATACCTGCAAAGCTTGCCCTAAAAGCAAACTAAAGTATGCGCCAACCTCAACGCTAGGCCCTTCCGGCCCCAGAGAGGCGCCACTGCCCAAAGATATAGAAGCTACTACCATTTTGGTGACTGGGTTGAGCAGCAAAACTTCTCGGCTGCCCTGCACCACCTCCATCAGCTTCGCTAGCCCTGGACCCAGATCCTGCATTCGCCAGCGCAGCAACCCTACCATTAGCCCACCCAAAAAGGGAATCAATGACTAAGGTCCAATGCCCCCAACTCGAAAAGAAACTGGACACTTCTCCAAACATCAGCCCATGCATGGAGTGAATTAACGTCCGAAACATCACAACACCTGCCCCCGTCCCCATCCCCACTAACAGGGCCAGCAGTAGGATAGTTGTTTCAGGTTTAGGCTGAACTCGATCTAATAATTGACTGATACCAGCAACAGGTTCGGGCGATCGCTCCAGTTGCATTAGCCCTTTGGGTTCGGAGGTCAGTTTCATTCGCTGGAAGAGGGCTGGGCTGGAAAACGGCGGACGAAAAGAACTTTTCACCTGCAATGAGTGAATTTTACAGGAAGAGCCTTGATGCCCAATAGCATCATCAAACACTCATGCAGACACCAGGTAATTCTGATCTAATCTCCTTACTATTGTGCGTGATACAAAGCCAGAATTGGGCGTGAGGATTAGAGTAAATTGTTGAAATTGTTGAGAGATTAGGAGGAAGCAATGGTGTGCGATCGCGCTATACTAGTAAAGTTGTCTAAATTCTACACATCCAGGACTTCGGGTGTTTCGGCAGAGGCATTTAGCGTTAGTCATCGGTTTATTTCACTGAGTAACTAGCTCACGCCTCAGTCAGAAATGCACTTGGATGGAGGATAAACCCGAAAGGAGTAAATTCATGCCCGTTGTTTCTTTGGCTCAGCTCTTAGAGTCGGGTGTTCACTTTGGGCATCAGACCCGACGGTGGAACCCCAAGATGGCTCCCTACATCTACACCTCTCGAAATGGGGTTCACATCATTGACTTGGTGCAAACTGCCCAACTCATGGATGCTGCCTATTCATACCTGCGAACTGCTTCCGAACAAGGCAAGCGTGTTCTATTTGTAGGCACTAAACGGCAAGCGGCAGGCATTATTGCTCAAGAAGCTTTAAGGTGTGGCTCCTACTATGTCAACCAGCGCTGGCTGGGCGGAATGCTCACCAACTGGATGACAATCAAAACACGAGTCGATCGCCTCAAAGAACTGGAGCGTCGCCAAGAAACTGGCGCACTGGACTTGTTGCCCAAGAAGGAAGCTGCCGTCTTGCGCCGCGAACTGGAAAAGCTCCAAAAGTATCTGGGGGGCATCAAAGGGATGCGGAAAGTCCCTGATGTTGTGGTGATTGTGGATCAACGACGAGAATACAACGCAGTACAAGAGTGCCAAAAACTCAATGTACCAATTGTTTCTTTGCTAGATACCAACTGTGATCCTGATACAGTAGACATCCCCATTCCAGCTAACGATGATGCCATCCGCTCTATCAAGCTAATTGTGGGCCGCCTAGCAGACGCAATCTACGAAGGTCGTCATGGACAGCTAGAAGTTGAGGAAGACTATGACGATTACGAAGGCGTAGACGAAGAATACGCTTTTGATGAAGCTGACTTCCCACCGGATGACGAAGAAACAGACAGCTAGAGGGCATGAGGGTATTGAGGATGAGGAAGACGGGTAGCCTTGCGAGTTGCTACCCAATTTTTCATCCCTGACCCCTCTAGCCTATATCCTAGATTCATACCTCAAACCTAGAGACACAGGGACTTAAAGCAATGGCGGAAATATCGGCAAAACTTGTGAAGGAGTTGCGCGATAAGACTGGCGCAGGAATGATGGATTGCAAGAAAGCCCTTGCGGAAACGGAGGGTGACGTAGAAAAGGCAATGGAATGGCTTCGCCAGAAGGGGATTACCTCGGCCGGAAAGAAGGCTGGAAAAGTGACTGCGGAAGGTTTAGTGGGTAGCTACATCCACACTGGCGGACGGCTGGGTGTATTAGTAGAAATTAACTGCCAAACTGACTTTGTGGCTCGTAATGAGGCATTTCAAGGTTTGGTGAGAGATATTGCCATGCAGATTGCTGCCTGCCCCAGCGTGGAGTATGTCAAAGTTGAGGACATTCCCCCTGAAGTCGTCACCAAAGAAAAAGAAATTGAGATGGGCAAAGATGACTTGTCCAGCAAGCCCGTCAACATCCGCGAAAAAATTGTGGAAGGGCGGATCGACAAGCGTCTGAAAGAGCTTTCGCTACTGGATCAGCAGTACATCAAAGACCAGAGCATTACCGTTGCTGACTTAGTAAAGCAGCGGGTGGCAAGTCTGGGTGAAAATATCCAGGTGCGCCGCTTTGTGCGCTTTGTTATGGGTGAAGGCATCGAGAAAGAAGAATCAGACTTTGCCGCAGAAGTGGCAGCTCAAACAGGTGTGAAAGATGCTGTCGCCGAAGCGCCTGCTGAAGCACCTGTTGAAGCACCTGCTGAAGCGCCTGTCGCTGTTGCTGAAGTACCTGCTGAAGCACCTGTCGCTGCTGCTGAAGTACCTGCCGCTGAAGCACCTGTCGCTGTTGCTGAAAGCGCCTGCTGAAGCGCCTGCCGCTGTTGCTACCTGATAAGACGGGTAAGCCTGATAAATCTGACAAGAAGAAGAAAAAGAAATAACTGATCAACCTCCTTTGAGTTCATCAGTTGAGTCAATCAATTCTGGGTAATGGGTCATGGGATCGGAGCTTTTGCCCGTCGCCAACTCATTACCCATTTGCGCCCGCATCCTCTGTACTTGCGTTATTTTGTGTCCGAACTCGCTATCCTGGAAACTATTCATCCTTCCTTTTTCACCACTAGATAGACTGAAACAGATCACATGGTTAGACCTGCCGAACAGATTGAGCGAGAGATTGTGCAGCTAGATCAGGCAACGGCAACGCTTGCTCAAGAGTTCTACAATACTTACGAACAATATTTGACGGCATTAGGCACAGCAGTACGGCAGCAGTTTATTCTGGCTAGCTATCACCTCTGCACGCATGGTTACCCAGAGCATTTTTTACAACTCTCGCTTCGTCAGCGCCAAGAACTTCAGCGATCGCTCCGTCAGCTTGCTAAGCAAACCCAAAGCCGTCTTATAGAACAACTTCAGCCCATTCAGGCTTCAGAAGAGTCAACGCTCGCAGATCAATTTTCTGAGGACTCCTCTGAGGAATTTGTAGAAGCATCTGGGGAAGATGAAGGAGATCCGGAAACCGAGGGTGCAAAAGATCAACCAGTAGCCGAGGACATCAAGAACAAACCAGAACAGGGAGAGGATGCTCCAGAAGATGCTACAGAAGAAGAGGGAGAGGATATTGGGAACGATGCCACAGAAGATGCATTGCGATCGCCCGAACCACCTTCCTCAGACGCCTTCCCTATATTGATAAATTTCTCACAGTTGCGGGCTAATCCAGATTCAGCAAATACCTCAGCCCAACCGGGCGACCCACTGAGTCCCATGACACTGGCTCAATGGCAGAAACACCTGGAAGAGCGGGTTGTTGAACAACTACAAACGTTGTCCCATACGGCTAATCGCCTGTTTCAGCAATCCAATATGCTATCCAAACTTCTCCCAGAGCCAGTCTTAGAAGTTGCCTCTAAAGCAGATCTCACCTCTGAAACGACTGCCAGTCCGCCCAACCTGCTGAGCTTGCTGATTGAAAGTGAGTCAGAGGAAACGACGATGACTGAGGTGACCACCATTCACCTACGTTTGTCAGAAATTGAGTTTAGCGACTCCACAGTAGCAGTTTGGCGCTCTAAGGTACGCACACTGATGGCACAGTTGAATAAACTAGGTCGAGAATACCAAAAGCGGCAAAGAGAGAGATCGATCGCTCAAGCCGAAGCTGCATGGCGATCGATCTGGTACGAAGAATAAGGCTGTAGTTTACCCTAACCGCTGAATCTACTGAATCTATTGTTTTACCTTTACCTTCCCCAATGGACTGGTTGCGCCTACAAAAAGCTCTCTCTATTGAAGCCGATCGCGGCTTTAATGATTTGTTGGGTAGCCAGTACCGCTTTAGCGAATTTCTCAGCTTCAGTTTGGCACAACCGACTGCGGAGATGACCCGTGATCAACAACAGCGATCGCAGGAAATTTCCCAAGAATTTGCCCGTTATACTGACCTCAACTTTGCTCAACGGCAACATTTGGTCGCTGAAACGCGACGGTTTATCTATCAGACGCGCAAAGAGTTAGAAACACGAGTAGCTTCTGAACCAGATCCCGCAGGGATGCAAACTAAGAGTCTGATAAGCTATTCCTCTGTATCCTCTGGCACCGCTAATGCTACTACTAAAACTACTGCTACTACTAAAACTAAAGTGCCTCGAACCAAGCCTTTGGTAGAAGCACAACCCAATGGTAATCAGCCCCGTAGCAAAGTGCAGCTTGATCAAGCTATTACCTATCTACCCGGAATTGGCGAAAAGAATAGCGAACGGTTAGCCAAATTAGGGCTATATACCGTTCGGGATTTACTGTATTACTACCCGCGTGACCATATTGACTATGCACGTCAGATCAATATTCGAGAACTAACCCCTGGTGATACCGTCACTCTGGTGGCAACTGTGAAGCGCTGCACCTGTTTCAACAGCCCACGAAATCCCAAACTGACGATTTTTGAATTAGTCGTGCAGGATCGCAGTGGTCAGATCAAGCTGAGTCGATTCTTTGCAGGTAGCCGATATCAAAATCGGGGTTGGCAGGAGCAGCAAAAGAGGCTGTATCCGCCCGGAGCTACGATCGCCGCTTCCGGCTTGGTGAAACGAGACAAGTATGGCATGACGCTGGATAATCCTCAGATTGAGGTACTGGATCATGCGGGAGGCTCAATCGATTCTATGCAAGTAGGGCGAGTGGTGCCCATCTACCCCCTCACAGAGGGGGTAGGAGCCGATGTAGTCCGCAAGGCGGTGGTGTCCGCGCTGCCAGCCGTTACTCAGCTTCAGGAGCCACTACCAGAGGGATTACGAACAAAATACGGGTTGGTTGGGTTACAGGAAGCGATCGCCCATATCCATTTCCACCCGATGCAGAAGCGCTCAAAACCGCTCGCAGCCGACTGGTGTTTGATGAATTTTTCTATCTACAGCTTGGTTTGCTAAAACGACGGATGGTACAACGCCAGCAACAAATCACGGCACCTTTGGCTCCCACAGGTCAACTGATCGATGAGTTCTATCAGGTTTTACCTTTTCAACTCACAGGTGCTCAGCAGCGAGTGATTAATGACATCCTGAACGATATCCAGACCCCCACCCCGATGAACCGCTTGGTGCAGGGCGACGTAGGTTCTGGAAAAACGGTGGTGGCGGTGGTAGCAATTTTGGCGGCTATTCAGTCAGGGTTTCAGGCAGCCCTGATGGCTCCTACAGAAGTCTTGGCAGAACAGCATTACCGCAAACTGGTGAGTTGGTTTAATTTGCTGCATTTGCCAGTAGAACTGCTGACAGGTTCCACCAAGGTAGCGAAACGGCGGCAAATTCATGCTGAATTGTCTACGGGCGAACTGCCATTACTGGTGGGAACGCATGCTCTAATTGAAGACCCAGTCCAGTTTCAAAAATTGGGTTTAGTTGTGATTGATGAACAGCACCGGTTTGGCGTACAACAACGGGCACGGCTTCAGCAAAAAGGTGACTATCCTCATGTGCTAACCATGACTGCTACCCCCATTCCTCGCACCCTAGCACTCACCCTGCACGGCGACTTAGAGGTCAGCCAAATTGATGAACTACCGCCTGGCCGTAAACCCATCCAAACCACTGCGCTCACAGCAGGCGATCGCCAACAAGCCTATGATTTGATCCGCCGAGAAGTGGCTCAGGGTCGCCAAGTTTATGTGGTGCTGCCTTTAGTCGATGAGTCAGAAAAGCTCGATCTGAAGTCGGCGATCGAGGAGTATCAGCATCTTCAGGAAATGGTGTTTCCAGAATTTAAAGTCGGCTTGCTGCATGGTCGCATGAGTTCTGCCGAAAAGGATGATGCCATCAGCCAATTTCGGGACAATCAGACCCAAATTTTGGTTTCTACAACCGTGGTAGAAGTAGGGGTGGATGTTCCAAATGCATCAGTGATGTTGATTGAACATGCCGATCGCTTTGGACTTTCACAGCTTCACCAACTTCGGGGTCGGGTGGGTCGCGGTGCGGATCAGTCTTTCTGTCTACTGATGAGCAGTTCCAAAGCAGAAACGGCAAAACAACGCCTGAAAGTCTTAGAACAATCTCAGGATGGCTTTTTTATCTCTGAAATGGATATGCGTTTCCGAGGTCCTGGAGAAGTATTGGGTACTCGCCAATCGGGATTACCAGACTTCGCCCTCGCGAGTCTGGTCGAGGATCAAGAGGTGCTAGAACTGGCCCGGCAGGCGGCAGAAAAGATGATTGAACTAGACCCTAGTTTAGATCGATGGACACTGATGAAAACCGAATTGGAATACCGTTACCAGCGGTTGATGGGGGGAACTATATTGACTTAGCGAATTTTGACTTAGCTAAGCTAGCTTTCTGCCATGCGAGTTGTCCGAAATGTCACGTTAACTCCCTCGTTTAACTGCTCTAAAACCAGGAGCGGCGTCGGTTTTGCCTTTTGATCCCAGTGCATGGAAGCAATGCGTCCTTGAATAGTGGGCTGCCAATGAGCGTCGGTTTCCTGGCTCATAAACTTTTGCATACACTCAATAATTTGATTGATCGACA
Organism: Leptolyngbyaceae cyanobacterium CRU_2_3; assembly: GCA_012034795.1. Lineage (GTDB taxonomy): Bacteria > Cyanobacteriota > Cyanobacteriia > Elainellales > Elainellaceae > Drouetiella. The sequence goes on along the minus strand of JAAUOQ010000108.1, from coordinate 3,664 downwards.
CCGAAGTTGGCTGCGTTGGCATTTTTGTTAGCTTAATCTGGATGCGGAACAGCACTCGCTTGTTGCCTCTGGGCAAACCAGATGGATCATATTCCACATCAAAGATTTCATCTACTTGTCGTCCTGTGCCACTAGCAATGCCAACCAAGCCTTGCTCGGCTTGAGATGGACGGAGTGCAATAGAAATTTTCTCTTTGACTCTGATCTTGATTTGATTCAGGATAATAAAGTGAAATTGCTCTTCTTCCATCCGCATTCTTAAGTAATCCAGATTAAATTCACGAGAATGAATTAAATCTGGATTCTTTTCCATCTTACTGATGGTATTGAGTGCCAATTTAAGTTTTTTTTGCAATTCGCGATTTTTATATTCTTCAAAGCGCGTTTGCTTCTTGAGTCGGGCCATTTGAACTTTAGTAAACACTGCCAAACCCACCAGAAGGACTGCCAAAATCCCCGATGAAATCATCCCTACTTGTTGAGGGATGGATATGCTGGCTTTGAGGGGTTTTGTCGTTTGAGCCAACCAGGGTTCAACAAGAACGATCGGGGTTGACATAGCAGTTCACCGAAAGGGTTGATTTTCTTAATTTGTACGTTTCTAGAATGCCCGAATCCCTGATGATTTCACCAGAACCATTTCACTGGAACTAGAGTGAATCACTCAATAAATTAACAGCGTCCTAGCTTCTTCAGATCATTACAGGTTAATTGACACAGATCAGGGTAATGTTTTAGACCAGCAGATGATTTTTTTGGGCGTTGCTGAATGGTGCTACGATCTTTCCGGATTTTTGAGAGCACCTCAAGGATTTCAGAAATCATTTCATAGCCAAACTCAGCAACGCCATTTTTTGAATGTGTCGCTGAGAAACGTTTTGAGCTTCATGCTTCACTTCTCCACCGAACTCGATATCCACGCGCATCAATGTAGCAAAGATAAGGAGTTTGAGTGTAGCGTCCTAAGCCCCCTATCCACCAGGGATCAAGCATGAGATAAATTTGATTTCCCGTTAGCCCATCGCAGTAGAAGGTGATCGCGTCTCCTATACTATGTCGCTTGCCATATCGCCTGCTAAAGTGCGGCTGGGGCGAACGTTCGGCTTGATCGACATCTACTGGGCAATACCACCTCGTCACTCGTAAGGGACGACCCAAGCGATCGCAGGCTTGTTGGGCCAATGCAGCAATTCGGACAATCGCCTCAACAGTTTCCTGGTACATCGGTAGATCAGCGCCGCCTTGAGTGGCTTCTGCCCAGGTGAAATAGCCGTTGGGCAAAATTGCCGCAGGAATTTGCAAATTATCCGGTGTCCAGCGCTGAGGGCGAGAGGGTAGGGATAGGGGTTCGGGCGGCGGCGGTGCATCGGGCGAGTGGCGCTGAGCCTGCTCTAGCCGAAGCAAATCATCCAGAAGCGACTGAATCGCCCGATCTCGCCCCTCTAGCCCTCGCCAGAGTTGCACCAGTCGGATCAAGGCTTCTCTTTGGCGATCGGCTTGATCAGGGGCCGAACTAGTGGCTGAAGTAGTGACCGAACTGGTGGCTGAAGTATAAGTCGCTGGGATTCGTTTAATGAAATCTAGCAAAGCCCGATCAAGTTGGGCAGCCGCGTTAATCAGGGCATTGCGATCGGGATTGCTAGCAGTTAGCACTCGCGAGTCTACCCCCAACTCTTTTAGGGCAGCCCCCGTGAATCCAGGTCTTGCCACAGGCGGAACGTTTCCGTCATGGCGTTGCGTTGGTCACCTTTCCCTTGATACTGTTGAGGCAGTCGTTGCGTAAAGGCAATCAGAGCGGGATCGAGGAGGCTAATCTCGGCTTCAGGGGAAGTACGGGTTTGTAGTGAGGCGATCGCCGCTTCTCGTGAGTCTAACTGGCGCCAAAGCTGGGTCATTCGCAATAGGGCTTCTCGTTGATGAGGATACCCTGCATAGAAAGGAGGAATTTGCTGAATAAACTGAACCAGTGGCCGATCGAGCGTGGACTGATCGAGCGTGGCAAAACCTGGATCAGTTTCACTCATGCGGAGCAGTGAGGCGATCGCCAGGGGCAGGGTATTGAGTTTCCGCCAGATTCGCACGGCTTCCAAGAAAGCCTGTCGTTGATAGGATAGCCCCAGATAATACCGGGGAATTTGCTCAGCAAGTTGGATTAATGCAGCATCAAGAAATGCTTGCTTGGGCGGTAGAGGGTGGGCGGTTAGCTCTAAGGTCAGATCTGCTCTGTAGGCTTGCAGCAACGTTTGGGCATGGGTTGATTCCAGTCGAGCCGCCACCAGATCGCTAGCAGGCGGGTTGTAGCCCTGGGCGATCGCTTGTAGGAAGCGATCGGTATAACCGCCTTGATCTGCATCCCAAATGTCAGATCCCTTCCAACCTTGAGCCGTTAACTTATCGGTGATACTGCGAACGGTATTGGCCGCAAACTGAACTTGATCGACAAACTGAGTGACTTGCTCTAGAGCAATTCGGTTGGCAGGCAAAATGCCCAATCCTACCTCTCCGTCCGCTAAAACAGGGCGACGATGTGCAGCATAAAGTGCTGCCAGCAAAGGCTTGTGAATGCCGGTTCTTATTGCTTCATTGAGATAATGGTAGTTGCGCTGATCGGCGCTGAGTCCTGCCATAGATGCCTTTACGTCCTCACCGTCTTGATCTCATCCTGATAAATGGTAGATGGAATTTGCTGATTCAAGACGAATGTTTTCTCAGGTTGCAATGCTTTACGCAATACTTTATAGCGCTTCGCGCTTGTGATAAAACCAAAATATTTTTTGAAAGCCTTGCGGAGCGAGGCTTTCAAAAAATATGCTGTACTCTATTCAATTGAAAATTGCTATAACGAACTCAAGATTGACTCAAAACTTTCAGCATCAGTTGCTCTACCTCTTCAACGGCTTTAGCAAGAGGAAAGCGATCGGACACATACTGCCGACAGCGCCACCCCAGTTTGGCATCTTGGGCTTGCCAATTTAGGAAGTGTCGCAACTTCGCCGCTAAATCTGCTGCATTTCCAGGTTCAAACAGCCCTTGGGCAAATTCATCTACTAGTACTTCTGGGATTCCCCCTACCCGACTCGCTACGACTGGCACACCACAAGCCATAGCTTCTAGTAGTGTCCGTCCCAATGGCTCTGACCAGATACTCGGCACTACTACTACATTACTAGCCTGATAAACTTCAGTGGGCTGAGAAACATGTCCTAAAAACTGCACACATTCGGCAATATTGAGTTGATTCGCCATCTGCTGGAGCGAGTCTTGATATTGAGGCTGCTGAATCAACGGCTTTCCAGCAATCAACAAATGGAGATGAGGAACTTCTGGCTTGAGTAGGGCGATCGCGCCCAGCAAAGTTTCCAAGCCTTTGACCTTGTCTAAACGCCCCACATAAGCAATCACTTGGGCAGCCTCTGAAAGCTGCCATCGGCTGCGGGCGATCGCCCTATCCGTGTCCATTTGAAATTGAGTCAGATCAATACCATTGTAAACAACATCAATTTTTTCAGAGGAAAATCCGGTGGCAATCCACTCTTTTTGAGTTTGCTTGGAGATTGCAATCAACCGATTTGCTCCTCTTAATCCCAATTCTGCTTGAATACCCAGAGTTGAGGGCGGTGGCAATCTTAAATGACACACAAAAGGAATGCCTTTGAAACGGGCT
>JAAUOQ010000107.1 GCA_012034795.1 Leptolyngbyaceae cyanobacterium CRU_2_3 | reverse complement strand
TGGTTCTATTGAGGATTGGCAACAGGAGAATAAGATTCACCAGTTGGCATTGAGAGATCGCCAACTGGTTGTCATCAAAGATCTGAGCGAATTGACTTTAGAAGAAAAGCGATCTCTCTTGCCGCAAATTGCAACTGCCATCACGGGTGAAGACAGTTCCACAGTCTATCTAATTGCTGCAAACGATGGTCAATTGCTTGAAACATGGGCAGAAGCAGCCCAAACAACGATGGAGCTTGAGCCAGTTCGGAAAGCAATTGAAGATTTGCTAGTGGGGGACTTGCGTGAACTAGATGGCTGCCTAGTAAAGCTTTACAACCTTAGCCGTCAGAGTGCTGCCGTCCTGTTTCCTCGGATTCTAGATGCAGTTCTAAATCATCCAGGTTGGGGAGATTGTAATCAGTGTACTTATCAGAACCAGGGCTGTCCAATTTGGCAAAACAAGCAGCGATTAAAAGGGACAGAAGCTAACCGAACCACGCGAGAACGATTGACCGATCTCCTCGAACTCTGTGAGTTAAATCAGATGCATCTGCCGGTTCGCCAGTTACTTTTGCTGGTTGCCAACACTCTGCTAGGCCATCCTAATGCGAAGGATCGGCTATTGAACTGTCGGCAAATTCCAGGTGTTATTTCTTCTGAAACTATTTCGCTTGCAAGTCTCTATCGCAATATTTTTGGCGAAAATTTGCCTGAGCGTCGGCGTGAATCGACTGAGGTCTTTAAAGTGCTGCGCGGTTTCGGTATTGGTGCAGAAACCAGCAATCAAATTGATAATATCCTGATCTTTGGGGCAGATGACCCAGAGCTACAGCCACTGTACACAGACTTAGTGCTGGCTGATTCTTTCTATGGAGCAGATCTCAAGTATCAAGCCCAACAACGCTCTTACCTAGAAGGGGACGCACTTAAAGGACGGGAAGAATTTCTAGGTGTTCTGCAAGCTCAACGGCAGCGCCTATTTTTTGCCATTCCTACCGACCGTACAGCAGACATGAAGATCTGGGATCTCACAGTTTTCACTACGCTGGAGAATATCTGAACAACCTTTACAGAGTCTTGCAAGAAGGCAATAAAATTCCCAAGCCAATTTCTTCACGGTTGGTGAGAGGGCTTAATCGTATCTTTACAGGTCTATTGGTCAATAATCAGAATGAACTGATTTTGGCAACTTCAGGCAGCTACTCACAGGCAAGAATTAGCCGTGTTTATGAAGATTCTGTCTCTGTAGCTCGAAAACGGGGTGAGAGTGTTTCAGTAGAGTTGGATAAAAGCCGCAAGAAACCGAGGCTAATCGTTCATCTCGCTTCAGACTTTGAGCCAATTCACTTTAACTTAACCTTGACTCGGTATGAGTATCTGAGCAGAGTCGCCGAAGGTGCTCTTCCAAGCAGCTTTTCACAAGAGTGCTATGAGGACGTTCTTGCGTTCAAAACACAGGTTTTCAAGCAGCTTGCAATTCGGCAATCGTTAGAAAGCGAAGACGAAGATGCGGAAGAAACCATGAGTATTCGCCTCTTGGAGGTTAATAGTGCTGGCATAGCGAGTGAACATACACTTGAGGTTTATTTTTGATGGTTGAAGTCCTTCCACGCCCTCAACACGTTGAGCAATCTCAACTCAATATGTGGGTTGACGAATCTATTTGGGGGCATCGGTTATACGATGAGCAAACTCCTTGGCTCTGCATTTTGGAGATGCTTTGTATCACTCAGTCAGAAGTGAGCAACAGTCGAGCGTTTGTAGAGAATAAGCTGAACGACCTGAGGTATGAAATCTACCCCCGCCTCTACCTTCGCAACATTTTGTTTAACAATCCTCATATCGAAGCTATTGCTACCGAGTATTTAGATGATAACGAGCGATGGCAGATGTGGATTAATGCGATTGCCAGCAACGTGGGTGGTCTACCCTCACCAGATTTCAGCTATCTCAATCTAGATTGCATCTTTCAAAGATTTCGCCGAAATCGTCAAATTTCTACAATTTAGTGCCATTGAGGGAGACAGCAACAAGCGTTGGAGTTCCAAGTTCGTGTTTCCCTATGGCCCTGATTGTCTTTACGAAGACTTACGGGTGACTGGCGATAAAGTTACAAACGATCGTCGGTTCTTTGGTAGAACGGGTGAGCTGCTCTATCTCATGCTTTGTCGTAGTGGTCGGGGTGAAGAAATCCTCTCTCGTCTGGAAAATACAGGAATTATTACTCACAATTATTCTGGCAATCATAGAGGTTCTAAGTGGAATCAGATAGTCCTTGCTCTTCAATCTCCAATTGATCGAAGCACACCCAGAACCAGTGGTAGTCCACCCTACCTCCCTTATGAAAAATTGCCTGAGTATGAAAGACTAGCTGATGATTGGCTCAGCACTTTAGATTGCGCCTTACCTGACTATGATGCCTTGCCTCATGTCGTTACAATTACCGGACTTCATCTAATTATTTATCTGCTAAACCGTGCCAAAGCGACACTGGGTGAATCTATACCACCACGCTTTGTGCTAGAAATCGTTGCACCCAAGAAAACTACAGTTCGCGAATTAGCTTCTGACGAATATCAAAAAAACAATAGTCTACCTCAGCGGGCGATCGAGCATTACATTCGCAACACTGCTGACTTGCCAGAATGGCAGGTGTGTCTCAACTCCTATAATCCAACCGAAGATGTCATTGATCTTTTACAAGGGCGTTTTGCCTGGTTTGCTAAAGAAGATGAATCGGATGGTTCAGGTTCACCAGGAGATCTCCTAAATTCTTTACGTGAAAAGGCAGTCAAGCGACACCAGCAGCACCTCGCTAAATTTCACGGAAGTTGGTCACGCGAAATTGGTTTATCCTCCAGTCGGAGCAGTCGCCGCACCCGCTATGCACCCACTGATTCTCTACTCAGAACGCTAGTGCTTGCCTCTGTGCCAGTTCGGATGGAGTTTCAAGAGTTTTTAGCGAAACTGTACGAAAAATACGGCTTTGTTATTGGCGATCGCCAAGCCGCAGACCTAATTGATTCTGGTGAGGCAGATCGCGAAGATTTTGTAGCAAATGCCGAGCGGCTAGAACGTCGTCTTGTTAGTATTGGACTGCTCAAACGCCTCTCCGATGCTTGTGCCTATGTCCAAAATCCCTTTGCTTCGGAGGTGAACTGATGCAGACCATCGAACTCATCGGCCAGGTTGCGGCTGACTTCTTGAAGCGCTCCATTCAAACCGATGAAATCAATGAAGGGGTTGCCCGGTTCCTGCTTAACCGTCTCACTGCTCAGCAGGTTGCTGCCGTCTGCCAAACCATTCTCCAAGACTTTGAGCTTGCCTCTCTGATTAAAATTCAAGTTCCGCGTGATTTAGTTAGCAGCTACAATCTGCCCGACGACATTCTCACCGATGAACGCACTGTTCACTTGCGGCATTCGGCTTGCGATCGCCCTGCGCTCCTACTTGCCAATGTTAGCGATGACCAAGCTCAGTCCCTAAATGATATTTCTTCAATCGGTGCTCAAGAACTCAAGGGGCAAATTGACTGCTGGATTGACCTTGCCGCCAAAGATTTAGCGATTCCAAATCGGCAGATTGAGTACTGGCGTAAAGCCTTAAATGGACTACAAAAAGTTGGGACACCCAGCCTGGAAAATTTTGCAGAATACATTGTCCAAACGAGATCGCGCATTCTTGAAGAAAGCCTTCCAGTCATAGATGCGCTGGGATGGGCACTACCTGCTTTGCGACTTTCCCGTGACTCTGGCTATTTTCGTGCCATTCCTGAAACCCAGTTGGGACAAACTAAAAGTTGGGAAAAGCTATTTCAACAAGCCTTTACCAAACGTGCCTGCTTACTGCTCAAACAAACGCCTAGCCGCAAACCGATCGACGAGCAGGATCTACAGGCTTCCTTTGAGAAAGTGAAGGACGATATTCCTGCGATTGCCCACCCCACCGTTCAGTCATTTATTACTAGTTCCGCAGGTTGGACTCCTGAAGCTGAAGCACTTGCCCAGTTTGAATGGGAAGCTGAGAACATCAACACCTTATTTTCTGGGCGACAGGCACAAAAAACAGATATTGCTTCCCTCACCCTGGAGTTTTTCAACGATGAGTATCCCGATACCCTCACAGAATCTGAGTCTCAGTACATCAACGCCCTGAAAAAGCGCAATAAACGCGAGGCCCTAGACGAAGATCGTGAATTTTACGCCGCACACCGCCAAGAACTTGAGCGAGATCGCAAGCTCAAAGCTAAGTGGGATAAATTTGTCTACGGACAAGCTGTTGAATGTACTGATTTTCTGATTGGTTTGCTGCAAGCCTTCGAGCGGCTTTTTGATCAAGCAGAAACTGTTACTAGCGTTAAGTCACTCAAAATTTTGACACAGAAAGGATCTGCCAAAAGCAAATGGCTAGAGCTAAATGCTGACATAGGTCGATATTTTTGCATCCGCTACCGAGGTATTGAACAACTAACAGCCCCTCACATTGAATGGGAGACGCATTGGCTGTTCAAGTACGAAACATTATTAGCAGAGACTCAGAAAAAGCAGAAAAAAAAATATCGAGAGAACACTTCTACATCTAAGGCTGCGACGGAAATCAAATTCTACGTAGAGATGCGGGATAGCGCTCAGGCTCTAATCGCTAAGAATCAACTGGTTTGGCGCTGCAATCCGAATGCGATCGGTATGGAGTTGAGCAGCGACTTTGAGCGCCTGCTTAAAGATTCACCCTTCCAACTCTCTCAAGTGTCCAGGGAGCTAGTCAGCAAAAAGGGTCGATTGCAAGGCATTGCTTTTTCTGATGTTGGCACCTTGATGGCGGCGTATCGTCAGGATAGGGGTTCCTTGGTAAGTAAATACGATCGCAAAAGCGACCTCGATAAAACCCTCCCCAAAAAACTCAAACAAGCCGTTACAGATAGTCGCCTCTCAAAAGAAGCGGCTGAAGCAATCACAACTGCTTGGAAAACTTTCGCAGAACGATACAAAGGTGCAATTGCAAGCTTTACCAGTGCTGAAGGACAAGGTATCGCTAACCCAGAATTGCTGCATCAGTGTAAAGCCTACGAAACCCTGCTCAAAACCGTCTTAGTCCATGTCAAAGGCGACCTCAATCGTATTGACTTCTATCAGCCTATCTTGCGCTTGGGCTGCATCCGAGTTGAACGCGGCAAACCTGCTGCTATCATTGCCCCTTGGCATCCTCTGCGATTAGCGGCTATAGCGATTAAAGCTCGTCAGTTGGCAGGGTTGCTTCGGTACATCATCTCTACCATAGAGGTAAATTTGGGGATTCCCGTCTATTCTTTGCCGATTTACGTAATGAACTCGACCATCCTTACTATCCTGAGGTCTGCGTTGACTACCAGGGCAGCAGCCCGAACTACTGTCCGTGTCCGATACCATCAACGACTACAGCTTGATGGAACGCCCCACAAGGGATGAAAGCGATCGCGCCACCAACGAAAACCCTGCTGAAGCTGCTGACCGTCTGCTAGGAATCATTCGTCGCTATGTAGAACTGTTGCCCCACGAACAGACTAATCTGAGTGTGGTGCTGTACCAAACCGATTCAATCAAACTTCCCCAGGCGATCGTCAACAAGCTGAGTGAGGAACTGCAAGATGATCGGGAAGAAGTCCGTTGCCAGGTTATTCTACGCCACAGAAATGGACAAAAACTTGCCAACTTTACGAGCAAATGCTGGAGAGTTCCGAAGCTGATCCTGATGCCTTCATTGCTAGCGAAGTTTCTCAGGACTTTATGGCAAGACTACGGATTTCAGTCATGTTCAACGATGTTCCTGCAACGAATCCCAGAGAAGGCAAATTTGCCGATCTCGTGTTTCTACAAGATGCAATCTCGCGGCAAGCAAAAGTTGTCTGGCAGTCCTCTCCTTTTGACAGCGAAACATCCGAGATTTTGACCCACTCACCTGCTCGTTGGGCACGCAAACGCCCGTCTGCAAAAGACGAACTCAAGTCCACAGTCTACCTCACCTGTCCTAAGCAACCTCCGGTTGGGCAAGCCTATCTCGACATGGTTTACAGCATTGTCGTAGGCGAAGACTGTCCTCCTGGCCAACACTGCTTACCTGCCCGTCAGATTTCCTTTCAGGACGAGACTACGAAGACAACCTTTGATGAAAGTCATCGTTTGGGAGAGTGGGTTATTAACTACGATGACTTGCTAGAGCGGCGGCAGCTTGTTAATCAAGGGGTAAAGGTAATTCGCTACCAGCAGAATCGTACCGACGAACGGAACTTCTTGGTGTCTTCTGATGCATCATTAAATGTGCTCAAAGTTTTGGTTAGAAAGCGATTAGAAGCCCTCAATTTAGCGCTAGAGAGTGATCGCATCGACAAGCTTGTAGAACGCTTGATCAATGATGCCAACGTGGTCTCTGGTGATATTGTGCTACGAGCCGCCAAATGCGGTAGATTTGCTAGTGAACTGATGGGTGTTGTCCTCGGTAAGGCACTAGTCACGGGAGACATGGGAGCGCAGAACCCAATCGGTTGGTACTTCCTAGATGACTACGCTTCCTGGCTGGGGCAGAAAGAAGGTCAGATTGCCGATATTATGGCAATCTCGCCGCAGTATATTAACAACGAACCCATTCTTAAGGTCATCGTTTCAGAGGCAAAATACGTTGACATAGCCGGATTAGCCGACGCTCGTAAGACTTCACAGAATCAACTCAGGCAAACCGTTGATCGTATTGCCGATGCCCTGTTTATCAGCCCCGGTCGCCTTGACCGTGACCTCTGGCTTTCTCGCTTGAGCGATCTTTTACTCGATGGCATTGAATTTAGTGCCGACAATAAACTGAATATTGAACAATGGCGCGAACAGATTCGCTCAGGCACTCTTCGGATTGATTTGTCTGGCTACTCACAAGTTTTTGTGACAGGCACCAATGAAAGCAACGTGGATGGGGAGCGATCGCCCATTCCCAAAGTTGATCGTTGCTTTCAAGAAGTCTTTGATCGAGAATCAGTCCGAAAACTTGTTCTGGCTTACGAGGCAGGACAGTCACTATTCCCAATCCGAGAGCAAATCGGCGATGATAAACCGTGGACTGTGACTCAAGCCTTGCAACCAGCGGATCGAGTCACTTGGGTGCTAGAAATCGAAAAAGTAGAAGAAGCAGTCAACGTTCCCCAAATAGCGCCCACGGAACATAATCATCTGGTGAACCTTGACAATCCATTCCAGCTAATCATTCCTGATCAGCCATTTGAACCTGAAATTTTTGATTCTCCTATTGTCTCAACCAATGAGACTCTCGACAGTTGGGCAGCTCCGGCACTAGTCTCTTGGTGGCAGCATGGACAAGCACAGAGCAGTCAGGGTGATGCAGCAGCAGAAAAATGGCTGGAAGAAGTGGCTGGCAAATTGCGGACGGCGCTATTGGGATATAACCTGCAAGCCAAGATCGAAGGCAAACGACTAACGCCGAACGCGGCGATTGTCCGATTCAAAGGTTCAGACAATCTAAAGCTTGAGGACATTGAGAAGAAGCGATCGCAACTTCTCACTACCCACTCCCTAAACGTGATTAGCGTCTATGGTCAACCCGGTGAGATTGTCGCTTCAGTTGCTCGACCTCAACGCCAAACTATCTCTCTACAGGAAGTCTGGGCAAAACGAAAAATTAATCGATCACCTTCTGGCATTGCCAATCTCAGTTTTGTAATTGGGGTGAGGGAAATTGATGGTGAATTGCTCTACCTAAATCTGGACAGCAGCTTCGAGGATTTAGAGCAACATGCCCCTCATACCCTTATCGCCGGAGCAACGGGCAGCGGTAAATCTGTCCTGCTGCAAAATCTCCTTCTTGATATTTGTGCAACCAACTCGCAGACAGTCGCTCAGATTTACCTGATTGACCCCAAGATGGGTGTCGATTATGCCAACATTAGAGATCTGCCCCACCTTAAAGAAGGCATTATTACTGAGCAAGAACGGGCTATTGAGGTGATGGAATTTTTAGTCGAAGAGATGGATTCTCGGTATCGGAAGTTTGTTAAACAGAAAGCACAAAACTTACAAAGCTATAACAGCAAAGTTTCGGAAGACAAGTGCTTACCCGTAATCTGGCTGGTGCATGACGAATTTGCAGAATGGATGCTGGTAGACGAATATAAAATGGCTGTTTCCTCGGTAGTACAGCGTCTAGGGGTCAAGGCAAGAGCAGCAGGTATTTATCTCATATTTGCAGCCCAGCGTCCTGATGCTAATGTCCTTCCAGTGCAGCTTAGGGATAATTTGGGCAATCGGCTTATTCTCAGAGTAGAAAGTGTCGGCACCTCAGAAATCTCACTGGGCCAAAAAGGAGCAGAGCATTTGTTGGGCAAGGGACATTTAGCGGCTCGATTGACCAATCAATCTGATCTCATCTATGCTCAAGTTCCATTTCTTAACGATGAAGACATGGTTGCAGTTGCAGAGATCATCAAGCAGCAGTAAGACATCTCCCTCAATATTAGCTGACGTGAAAATTGGGCATGAGAAGGCAAGAACACACCCCTATCGAAAGGTCCATCTATTTGGATTATCACGCGAGTACATCCACCGATCTACGAGTGGCAAATTTGATGTTGCATTATATGACCGAAGAATTTGGTAATGCTAGCAGCCTCGATCATGAATGGGGAGATCGCGCCGATGCCGCAATCCAACAAGCTGCCAAACAAGTTGCTGATTTGATTGGAGCATCAATGAGGGAAATTCTTTGGACTTCTGGCGCGACCGAAAGCATTAATCTAGCCATCCAAGGCAGTTTACCGCCCAATCCCGAAAAACCACATCGCATTGCGCTTCTGCCTCTCGAACACAAAGCTATATTGGATACCTGTCATGCACTTGAACAACATGGTTGGGCAGAGCTAATTTATTTGCAAGTAGATTCCAGAGGCAGACTCGATCTGGATGATTTAGAGCAGGTTTGTTCTAAAGGTTTGTCGCTACTGTGTGTTATGGCAGCCAACAACGAAATTGGAAATATTTATCCAATTCAAGTGATCGCCCAAATTGCCCAGCGCCACAACATCCCGTTCCTGTGCGATGCCTCCCAAGCCGTCGGAAAAATTCCAATTCACTTTGAGAAATGGGGTATCACTTATCTGGCTATCTCTGCCCATAAAGTTTATGGACCTAAAGGGGTTGGGGCATTAGTTGTTCGCAAAGGCTATCATCTTGAGCCATTATTGTTTGGAGGTGGACATCAAAAAGGGATGAGATCGGGCACACTCAACGTTCCAGGTATTGTGGGGTTGGGTGAGGCTTGTCGGCTGCGATTGCTAGAAATGGAAAAAGATGAACAGGCGATCGCAACTCTGCGTGACCATCTACAGCAGCGATTGCTAGAGAGCATTCCCGAACTCGTCATCAATGGGGATATCGAAAATCGATTAGCCGGAAATCTGCATATGTCCATTCCTGGCGTACCTAACAGCGCAGTTATTGCCAGAGTTCGATCTAAATTAGCAATTTCTACAGGTTCAGCCTGTACCTCTGGTATTGAAGCACCATCCCATGTGCTTCACGCGGTAGGTTTATCGGATAGCTTAACTGAAGGTGCATTGCGAATCGGGCTTGGCAAATTCACAACAGACGATGATGTAAATCAAGCAGCAGAGATTTTATCAACCGCCGTAAAGCAAATTCGCGCAGTGATCGGCTGACTGCTTGATTAAGCACTTCTTGACTTATCAGAAGGTGGGGGTTAGCAATTGGTACAGATTACTATTGGTTCTGTCGCAAAAATAGGATCTCTCGCATCTCCACCCCGTGCGGAACGAGGAAACCCCGATAGAGTCCTGGGTATGCCGTCATACCAATTTCATATGAATTCGCACTATTTGTATTCTGGTCATCATCGGTATCAGCTCTATTAGGGGTATTGTGGAAGAACCCCCAAAAGTGACGATTCTGTCGGGTGACCCTATAGATCCGATTAATTTCGGGTTTGTGGCAACCGCAAAATATATAACTACTTCAGTAGTTTATAGACTGTGGACCTGCCGATTCTCATTTGTCTAGCAATGTCTGTAGCTCCAAGACCTTGCTGATGCAACGCCCTCAATTTTTCTCTATCAATAGTGCGCTTGCGACCAAATTTTACCCCTTTGGCTTTAGCATCAATGCGTCCTTCGTTGGTTCTTTCCAGTATCCGCTGCCGCTCCGCCTGTGCTACAGCAGAGAGAATGGTAACGACCATTTTTCCCACCGTGCCTTCCGTGGTAATGCCATCATCTAAAAAGCGGATAGCCACACCCATTTCATCAAATTCCTTGATTAACTGGATCATATCAGCAGTGTCACGACCCAGGCGATCGAGCTTTGTCACGAGGATGACATCCCCTTCCTCCACCTTTAATTTCAATAAGCTTAGTCCCCGTCGCTTAGCATTACTGCCTGTAGCTTTGTCGGTAAAGATGCGATTGGTGCTTATGCCTTCGGCCTTGAGAGATTTGACCTGCCCATCAAGCGATTGCTGGCTGGTGGAAACACGAGCATAGCCAAAGAGTCTCATAAGGTAAAAGTCGTCTCCTAAATCGATTAATAGACGATCTGTCTACTAACTATGTCAAAAACGATTTAATAGACAGTTTATTAGGGGTGTTTTATGATGTCTCCTAATTTATAAATTAGTAGACACTTAGAGGCCGCTTCTTGGTAGCTAAGTGTTAAGAATACCGCTCCCAAATGGATGAACTCAAAAGAATACAACTTCTCACAGATGCTGAAATTTCAGATCTTTATGACCGACCTGACTTCAATAAGGAAGAGCGTGAATTCTTCTTTACTCTGAACCAAGCAGAAGAGAAACTACTCACACACTATCGGAATGCTCGCACACAGGTATATTTCATTTTGCAGCTTGGCTACTTCAAAGCTAAACAGCAGTTCTTTGACATTAATTTTG
>JAAUOQ010000106.1 GCA_012034795.1 Leptolyngbyaceae cyanobacterium CRU_2_3 | reverse complement strand
AATCATTATCTTCTTGTCCAAAGCAGGGATCAGTCAAATGGGAGATAGAAACCACTCAGATCTGGCTTAGGATCAAATCACTATCAGTTGTTGTCTTGATATCGTTACTTCCCTTATTAAGTTTTAAGCCTCTGCCAGGGAACTTAAGAACTTAAAATAGCGAAACCTAAAAGGTTCGTACAGCTTGGAAGTCGAGCATTTTTCAGCTGAAATTCAATATATCTTACGGCTTCAAGGTCGGTATCGGTAACATTTTTTATCTTGCATTTATTTTAGGAAAGGAAATTTATGAACACTCTAAACACTTGCCCTTGTTGTTCTGAGCCTTTGTTACGCCATGCTCGGCACGGGAGTATTTACTGGTTTTGTCCCCATTGCCATCAAGAGATGCCCAATCTCAGTTCGGCGATCGCCCATGCCAGAGATAAGGCAAAACAACGTGACATCCTGAAAGAGATTCTTGAACTGGTATAGTCCCTATCCTATAGCAAATCACATTCAGCCCTGTCTAACCCAGTAAGATTTTGTGAATTGAACCATTAGGTCTTATTAAGATCCATGTACAAAAATAGTTAGGTTAGAGATCGGCTAACTTAACTATTTTTTATGCCCAAATTAACACCCTATGCAGCTTCAAGTTACTTTATCCAGTGACCTAATTTGATCTGATTCTCTGGATAACTTTAGAATGCTGATCTGTGATGATTCAATGCCGCAGCATTGGCTTGAACTTTCTGCAACCATTAGGAGCCTGCTGAAGGATGAATTTACCTGTAGTGCTCGAAATAGCAATTGGCTTGGTCTTCATCTACCTCATTCTCAGCCTGTTGACTTCCGAGATTCAAGAGTTAATTGCCATTCTGCTGCAATGGCGGGCAGAGCATCTGAAAAGATCGATCGAGAGCTTACTGACAGGAGAGAATGTTGATGATCCACTGTATCAAAAGTTTACAGATGACCTTTATGAGAGTCCCCTCCTGCGATCGCTGAATCAAGAAGCCAAAGGGCTATTTGCCACAGCATTTCGTCGGATCAGCCAAAGTCTGTCGCATTTCTACCATTCAGTCACAGGCACCCGCAATATATTTGGGCAACAAACTAGTGGTCCTTCCTATATTCCCGCCGAAACTTTTTCAGTTGCGTTACTGCAAAAGCTCAATATTGAGCAAATTAGCCAAAAAATTAGTGAGTTAATGGTTAGAAAGTTCAGTGAAAAAAGAGTACTTTTGCTAAAAGCAATTCTGGATGATTTGAGAAATAGTTTAGGAGATAACTCACTTTTAGAGAGCGAATTCGGTCACTTGCAACAAAGCCTCGATCAAAACATGGATGACTTTATCAGGGGTAGAATTCCTCGTTCTAAGAGCTTTGAACATGGCTCAGCACAGATCATCCAATTTATTAACAATACCGAAACTCTTTTAGAAAATGATCACCACTGCAAAGAGATCATTCGCAAGCGTTTACCTTATGTCAAACAAACCATCTCACAACCTCAGATAGAACCCACTGTAGTAGAAGTGTTACGTTTGCTCTTTGAGGAAGATACCCGCAAAACAGCAGGTTTATCGCCCTGGTTGATAGAAATTGTAGATCAGTTGGACAAAGAACACCCTGGCTTGTTGAAGCAAGTAAGCGATTTACCCCCAAACCTGAAGCAAACTCTTCTATCTTTAGCAGAACAAACCCGGATGAAAGCAGAAGGGTTAGCAGCAGAAGTTCGCCAACTGGAAACTGAGGTGGCCAATTGGTTCAATCATTCCATGGAACGTGCAACCGGAGTTTATAGGCGCAATGCCAAAGGGATTGGCATTCTCATTGGCTTCTTTGTCGCTATTTTGATCAATGCTGACACGTTGAATATGATTCATCGCTTATCTAAAGATAGTCTGTTGCGGGAAAGCATCACCCAAGCTGCCAATCAAATTGTAGAACAGAATTCTCCAGTGCCTCCTGTTGCTCATCCTGGTGAGTCAACTCAAAACCGACTGGAAAATGTGAAAAATTCTGTCAATACAGTGCTAGATGAAATTCCTTTACCGATTGGTTGGGATACAGTCAATATCAAGGAGCAAGAATCAGGTGATCGCCGTTGGCCAATTCCTTTTCTTCAGCGGTTGATTGGCTGGTTCGTCACAGGAATTGCGCTCTCTATGGGAGCTTCCTTTTGGTATGACCTACTTCAACGCGTCATGTATGTCCGGACAACCGGCGGAAAACCTGAAGGAAAATCCTGACAAAAGATAGGGATAAGCGGCTGCTCATCCCTACACCTGATCAGGCTCAATCGCAAAACTTTAATAAATCTTGGCGTAGCCGTTAGACCAGTTCAGGATGCTTGCCCGCCGTGGAGGTAGACGTCGCATCTGTGGGCGGCGTCTCAGGATTCACAGACTGGTTCTCTGCGGACTGATTCTCTGCTGGAGGCAAGCCTAAGAGCTTTCGGTAAGCCGCAATGTATGCGATCGCCGATTTATCCCAGCCAAAATCTTGGGCCATGCCCCGCTGTTGTAGCTTGCGCCAGTCGGTCTTAAACTGGAAAGCTTCCCAAGCTCTCACCATGCAGGTAAACAGGTCTAGAGGCTCGTAGCGATCGAAGCAATAGCCCGTTCCCGTTTCATTGACTGGCACAAAGTGCTCAACCGTATCCACTAAGCCGCCCGTTCGACGAACGATCGGAACGCAGCCATAGCGCAGAGCGAGTAATTGGCTAATCCCGCAAGGCTCAAAACGGGAAGGCATTAGGAAGGCATCAGAACCAGCGTAGATGCGGCGAGCCAAGGTGTCGTTATGCAGCAAGTAGGCGGATACCCGACCAGGATAGCGCGAGGCCAATTGCCAAAGTTCAGTTTCGTAGTAGCGATCGCCCGTGCCCAACACCACAAATTGTGCGTCTGTATAGGCGATAAAGCGATCGATCATTTGAAGCACTAGATCTAAGCCTTTCTGCTCTACAAGGCGAGATACCATGCCTACCAAGAATGCCCCAGAGTTAACTTCTAAGCCTAGCTCTTCTTGGAGTGAGACTTTGTTCACTGCCCGCTTGTCTAGCGTGTCTGCATCAAAGTTTTGGGGGATACCCCGATCAGTAGCGGGATTATATAATCCTCGATCGATGCCATTGAGAATGCCAATGGTCTTGCCGCTGATAAAAGACAACAGACCGTCTAACTGCTCTCCATAGGCGGGTGTCCGAATCTGCTCTGCGTAAGTAGGAGAAACAGTCGTTACCAGATCGGCAAACTGAACCGCTGCCGCCATTGTGTTGTGCCCTTGCATATACCAAGGACACCAGGTAATTTGCTCTAGACGCCAGCGCCAGGGCCCTTGGTAGGCTAAATTATGAATTGTGAACACGGTAGCAATGTCTGGCGTTTCGTTCATCCAGACTGGAATCATACCTGTGTGCCAGTCATGGCAATGGACGATCTCAGGTCGCCAAGAATAATTCCAGCAAAATTCAGTTGCGCCATTCGCAAATAGCGTGAACCGCCAGTCTTCGTCGTCTCCAGAGTAAACCCGACGTGGAGCAAAGGAAGCATGACCGAACAAGTAGAGGGGGACATCTGTTCCAGGCAAAACGGACTCGTAGACACTAAAGTCTTGGAACATAGCTGAGCCTTTCCAGACAGGTTCTTTGGGAACCTTCATTTTGTCTGCTATGAAACCGTAATAGGGCATGAAAATTCGGACATCATGGCCCATGGCTCGTAAGACCTTGGGTAAGGCTCCGACCACATCTCCCATACCTCCCACCTTGGCAATGGGCACTGCTTCTGCCGCAACAAACAGAATTCTCATACTACCCTTTCGGTCTCCCCGCGATAAATCAAGCCTGAACAGCCAGCCCTGCTTTACTGAGAGCGGATCTATCTGTCCAATCTTTATAAATCTACACTAAAGTTGGGACAAAAGTTGCGGGGATCTTGAGGTGAAAATTTCGCTTTAACAGCCTGCGTCTCCTACGACAGGAATTGAGATTTCCTTATCGCCTTTGATGACGCGAATAAAGCCCTCTTTCACCGCAACACTTTCAATTTCTCCTACTGCTCCTAAACTCAACCTCACTTGGACAGTAGTAGTACCATCCTGACTGCGAAAGATTTGAGAGGTAGTTTGACCATAAAATGACTGTCCACTGGACTGGATACGTTCAAACTGCATGATTTTCCATCAATCAGCATTTTCATTGCATCGGACTGAAGACCATTGAACAGCAGGAAGCGATCGCTCCCACTTTCTCCTGATCGCCATAGCGCCATGCCACAGCCGATACTGCCCAACTGCGATCGGGACATTTCACCCACTCGGATACCAGGCGGCTTGCTGGACTGAGTGGAATTGGAATGGATTAGGGTTGAGGGAAATGGATCAGACTGAGTAACGTCCTGAGTCAGATCTGAGGGGGTTGAAGGGGCAGGCAGTTCAGAGACGAATGAATGGCTACAGCTAGCCAATAAAACCAGCAAAGGTAGAATTAACCAATTTCTCATAACACCGATCTTTCTCTAGGAGGCTATGTACCTCTAAGAGTAAAATCAGCTTCACTAAGTTCCTAGCGCTGTCCCGACTGCCGCCTCTAGCGCTGTACCTCTTGGAAAATTTGCTCCAGAATCTCCGTAGCTCCCTGCTGCCGCAGATCTTGAGCTAGCTGGATGCCAATCACCTCAGCATCAGTCGCTGCTCCTGTAACTGTGCCTTTCACCATTTTTGTCCATCTACGCTGGCAACCATGCCCACTAGGGTCAGAGAGTCTCCCTCTAGGGTCGTATTGACCCCAATGGGAACCTGACAACCGCCTTCTAGCTCTCGTAGAAAAGCGCGCTCGGCATAGCAGCGTTGGGCAGTGGGCTGATGTTCCAAAACTTTTAGCAGTGCCAGGATTTCCGGATCTTCAGCCCGACACTCAATCCCCAGGGCCCCTTGCCCTACAGCATGCAGCGAAATTTCCGGGGCGATCACCTGGTGAACCCGATCTGCCATACCCAAACGGTGTAAGCCAGCCACCGCCAGAATAATGGCATCGTACTCACCCGTGTCGAGCTTTTGTAGGCGGGTATTGAGATTGCCCCGAATGTCTTTGAAAGCGAGGTGTGGATAATGATAGCGGAGTTGGGCTAATCGCCGTAGAGAAGAGGTGCCAATCACCGATCCGGCGGGTAAGGTTTCAAGCTGTTGATCTTGGTGCTTTGCATGAACCACCAGCGCATCAGCCGGATCTTCTCGTTCAGTAATACAGCCGAGAATTAAACCTTCAGGTAATCGGGTTGGCAAGTCTTTTAGAGAATGCACAGCAAAATCTGTGTCACCATTCAACATGCCAACTTCCAGTTCTTTCGTGAACAGTCCTTTGTCACCAATTTTTGCCAATGCCACATCCAGGATATTGTCACCCTGGGTACTCATCGTATGGACTTCAAAGGAGCGATCGCCAAAATGCTTTTGTAATTCTGCTTGTACCCAATGAGTTTGCACCAAGGCAAGCTGGCTTTTACGAGAACCGATTCGGATCGGGCGGGAAGGACTAGCAATCATTTGTGAAGCGATGTTTAGAAATACGGTTGAATATTAAGTAGGGGGCAGATTAATCTGCCTCATCAGCTTATCGCAGGAGGCGACATTGAAGCGCAGGCGATCGCCCTATCTCTGGTCCAATCTCTTAAATTCGTCTGCGGCTTAATCCCTCTGCTGCATCTCTGCATAGGCCGCATAGACTCCCTGAACGTTGTACCAGTTCAAGAAAATGCGGGCGGCTTCTAGAGCCAATTGAGGTTTCCCTCGATCAATCAGCCATTGTAAAAAAGGAGCCATCGATCGCTCATTTAACACGCCCCCTAGGGTGAGAATTCCCCAGAGAATCCGGTGCAGCCATGTCATCTGGATCATGAGTCGTACAGACCAGGTGGGGTGTTTTTGGTAAAATAAGACACCCATGCGTCCCCGCTGAATTTCTTTGTCAATTAAATTGGGAATTTGATCTAGGGCAAAGGGGGGATGCCAATGGTAGCCTACTGCTTCTGGGCATTTGATCAATTTCAAACCGAATTGCTTGAGCCGCACACCTAGTTCTAAATCTTCCCAGCCGTAAAGCTGAAAGCGTGTATCAAACAGTCCAGCTTGTTCTAACCATTTGCGAGCGATCGCCACATTTCCTGTCGCAAAATATGCTCTGGAATAGTCAGTAATTTTGAAAGGCTCGGCAGTGGGATGCTCAAAGTTACAAGTATTAATCACACTGCCATAGGTAAAGAGGCGATCGCTCCCCAGTGCTTTTTCCGCCGCCAGAAGCGCCGCAGCATGAGCTCGTAGGAAGCCAGGCATCACGACTAAATCGCTATCAATAAAAATAATAGTGTCGCCTTTCGCTTGCTGTACACCCAAGTTTCTGGCTGCCGCTGGCCCTTGATGATCCTGCTGAAACAGTCGTACATGCGGTAAATTGGCTGTCTGTAGCCAATCAACCGTATCATCCGTGGAGCCATCATCCACGACGACCACCTCGTAGCCTGCGATCGGGCTATGATCTGGAATCTGCTGTGCTTCCAGTTGTTTCAGGCATTTCTCCAAAATGGGCTGGCGATTGTAAGTAGGAATGACAACGCTGAAAAACACAACTTTCCTCAGAACACCACTGAAATCCTAGCGCTGTTGGGGTAAGGTTAGGGGGTGGGTGAGATGGCAATTGTCAATTCGCCCACCATGCCTGCTTCGGTATGTCCTGGAATGGTACAGCGCAATTTATAAGTACCCGGCTTCATGGGAATAAATACCCAATCCGCAGTGGAGCCAGGCCTGAGTTCCAGTTCGCTAATGGCTCCTTTGATCTCAACATTGCCTGCATCTACTTTCTGAGTCCAAATCGCCCCGGTGAAATCTTTAGCGGTAAAGTAATGCTTCAACGCACTCGGATTATCCAGTGTGAGCTTGTAGCGCTTGCCTGCCTCAAATGTCATCTGATTGGGCACAAACACAAGCTGGTTTTCGGCATTGCCCAAATGCACCTGGACTTCTGTGGAAGTTTGTTGGCTGGGTGCCACAGCCGCGATCGCCCCTTCAACTCTGCACAGTCCCAAGCCCATGACCAATATCATGACTAAACTCATGGCGATCGTTAGAACTCGCCCCTCCCAAACTCTATAGCACAGCATTAACCATCCGCCTTTCGTAAAAAACTCCTATGAGTTAATCCTAAACATTTTAGGAACCTGGCATTCTAGGAGCAGACTAAACTTCTACTTTCTGGCTTCTACTTTCTGACTTCTGCTTTTTGAACCGCCTATCGCTGGCGCGTTACTTTTCCCAATGTTGCTGGGTGGAGGCGATCGCCGGGTCGGTGCTCAATCAGGCAATAGGGGCGGCAATAACTAAGGGGCACTTCCAAAGCATGTTGTTCCAAAAAACTGGATCATGCATCACGCCCGCGGTGGCACCATCGTAAACGATTTGTCCATGACTTAAAACGACGGTACGACTACATAAGTCCAGGGCTAAATCTAGGTCATGGGTAGCAATAATTTGAGTCAGAGGTAGGTTGGCGAGCAGATCAATCAACTGCCGCCGAGCACGGGGATCAAGCTGAGCAGAGGGTTCATCTAGGACAAGAATCTGAGGCTGCATTGCCAGAACACCTGCGATCGCCACTCGTTTTTTTTCTCCGCCTGATAAGTTGCTAGCTAGCCGAGATCCGTATCGCTCCACATCTAGCCCAACCGCTTGCATCGCATGTTGTACTCGATGGGTTAACTCCTGTCCTCGCAAGCCTTGGTTCATCACACCAAAGGTAATATCCTCCCAAACGGTCGGCATGAAGATCTGATCATCGGGATTTTGAAACACAACACCCACAAAATTGCGAATAGCTGGCAAATTTTGAGGAACAATGGGTAATTCACCAATCGTGATATCTCCTATCTGCGGTAGCAAAATACCATTCAGATGCAGCAGCAAGGTCGATTTACCAGAGCCATTGGCTCCAACGATCGCCACCTTTTCGCTAGCTTTAATAGAAAGATCAATCTCTCGAAGTGCCTGAGTGCCATCGACATAGGCATAACTCAGGCAACTGATGGAAACGGGGTTGTGATGCATGTAAGGAGAACTTATTGCAAATATACAGCTTGCCCCAACAACAGCAGCAACAGGGTGGACACCAATGCCCACCTATCTATTTTGCTGTTGGGAGGAATTTCGTCCAGGGGCGGCACTCCCGTATATCCACGCGACAGCATGGCTTGATAAATGCGATCGCCTCGCTCATAAGTTCGAATAAACAGAGCGCCAATCATATTGCCAATCACCAACCGTTGCCCTCTCGGATTGCTCATGAGATTGCGAGAAACTGCTGCCCGCCGCATGGTGTCAAATTCTTCTAGGAGGACTGCGATGTAGCGATACATAGACGCAATGATCGCAATTAACAGAGACGGCATTCGCAGGGTTTTCAGGGCATGAAGCAATGCGGGGATGGAGGTCGTTAGCACCAATAGATTTAACATCATCAGACACAGCAGTGTTTTAGAAGTGACACTGCCTAGAACCATCAGCCCCTCTGTTGTAATTCGCAACCATCCCCATTGCCAGAGGGTTGAGCCACCGCCCCGAAACAGAGTTCCCAAAAGGATACCCCCAACAAAACTTGACTCTATAGCAACCCGCTTCAACAAGACAGACCATGTGATCCGACTTGTAAGAATTAAGACGGACAAACCCAAGCTGTAAATCAACCAGGTTAACCAGCGCCCATTCACCGTTAGGGCCGTTGCAAAGACAAAAAAAGCGCACAAACCAATCGGATACGAGGAGATATCTGGTGCCAAGGCGTCGTTCCCTGGCTGTCCGTATCTAGCTTAAAAGCCCCGATGTGTAAAAGCATGGGGAAGATGTCCTACTGAGGAGTCTCATTGGAAATATCTGAGGGAGACACAGAATCAACGGATGAGCCTTTCACCAAAAGCTTTCCAGATCCCCAGGCAATGCCAAAACTGTCAGTGTCCCAATCAGTCCAGCCAGGGGTGTAGCTACCCCTGCGGGTACGCCTCGCAGCCCATACTCTTCAAAGACAGCATAAAACGGTAGCTTCTTGGCAGGAGTATCCTCCTGCGCCTGCTTATCGAAACCCTGATCCTGAGAAACCCGATCGAGTCCGTCTGGGTCGGAACTGGCAAAGGGCGAGAGAAATATGGCAATGAGTAGAGCAGTGCCTAAACCCATCAGCACAAATGCTTGGTTTTGCGGTTGATGCGGACGATTTGCCATGAGCGTTACCCTCGTCAGTATTCTGTAAAGCGTTATTCTGTAAAGCGTTCTGTGAATAACTCTGAAAGATGGGTCAAGCCCACCTCAGCCAACTTTATTGTCCTATCTTTGTACTAAAGGACGTGGCAAAGACGATCGCTTGGGTGGGTCGTACAACAGATCAGGGCGAGCCTGCCAGATGTAGCTGACTGCAATGACAGTAATAATGGCTTCACCGATGCCAATCAAAACATGCCAGGTTAGCATCGCAGAGATTGCTATGCCCAGGGAAACTGTCCCAGATAGCGCTAGTTGAATAGCGCAAATCAATGAGGCAACTACTACGCTTGTCCAGGCCGCAATCGCCAGGGCAACAGAGGTTCCACGCCAACTGTTAAACCCAAAAGTCGATCGCAGGGCTTTGTAGAAGTAATAACCGCCAAACGTACCCACCAGACCCATGTTGAAAATGTTAGCTCCCAGAACTGTCAATCCACCATCTTGGAACAACGTCCCCTGAACAATGAATACTACTGTCATGACCAAAGACCCTGCCCAAGGGCCGAGCAACACTCCTGCCAAGGTTCCCCCTAGCAAGTGACCCGACGTTCCTCCTGGAATAGGAAAATTGATCATCTGTGCTGCAAAAATAAAGGCGGCACAGACGCCCATTAAAGGAACTGTCCGCTCTTGATGCTCACTTTTGACCTGACCCAACGCCATTACAATCAGCCCGATCGCAACTACCCAGGTCACCAAACTCACGGGCAAACTCAAAAAACCATCTGGAATATGCAGGGCCAACTGGGGTGAAATCACCCAGTACAGCTTGCTTAGAGAAGAACTCAGAACTAAAAGTTCATGCATACAGCTTTAACACCCTGTCCCCGTAGAAGCAGTATTCGGATAAGCAATCGTCACCGATAACCTCTCAACTATCTTGTTAAAGTGCAATCCCCCAAGGGGGGGATATTAACAGATATTAAGCAGAATCTAAAGGATAACTACAGAAATGGCAGTTTGAATTGATTCCCACAAAATTCGGGCAACCGTCCTTACAGGAATCGATGGCTGAGATGCGATCGCGACAAGCTGATCCAAGCTCACTACTCAGGCTTGTAAATTAGCACCATTTTGGCTTAGACTGGACTCCCGCCCCTAAAATGGGCTACTATAAGCGATTGTGAGTTTTGCAATATCCATGAACGCCCAGGAAATCATCCGTTCTATTGAACAGGAGTTTATCAAGTCCGACCTGCCGATCATCCATGTGGGTGATACTATCAGGGTCGGTGTTCGCATCCAAGAAGGTGGTAAAGAGCGCGTTCAGCCCTATGAAGGCACTGTCATTGCCATGCGTAATGGTGGAATCAATGAAACCATTACAGTGCGGCGCGTCTTTCAAGGGGTAGGCGTAGAGCGGGTATTCCTCCTTCACTCTCCTCTTGTTGCCAACATCAAGATCATTCGCCGAGGCAAAGCCAGACGTGCCAAGCTGTACTATCTGCGCGATCGCGTGGGTAAGGCAACTCGTCTGAAACAACGGTTCGATCGCCCCCTCTAGCTAGCATCAAGCGATCAGTAGTTAGTTTTAGTTATTGAAAAAGATATTTTATTAACTATCAAAGTTCATAACTCAATCACTAACTCTCGCCACACATGCTAGACTAGGAAAGGCGTTAGACAGAATTATTCCAGCCTGTGCGTCCTTAGTTCAGTTGGTAGAACGCAGGTCTCCAAAACCT
>JAAUOQ010000105.1 GCA_012034795.1 Leptolyngbyaceae cyanobacterium CRU_2_3 | reverse complement strand
GGCTTCATGCTGAATCAGCCCCTCTTCTTCCATATCTTTTAAGTGCCGACGGATAGCCTGGGGGGCTAATTTTCTAAATGATCGGCTAATGCCTGCGCCGTGGCATGGCCCTGCCGCATCAGGTGGTTGAGAATATCTTGTTTGGTGGACGGTTGCTGCGTGGCTGTCATTGCGGTCATTGAATTCCAATCATTTTTGGCGATCGGGTCTGAGCGTCCAAGCAAAATAGTAAACTGAAACAGTTGATTTTTGACTTTGACAACTTTTTGTTGCTAAAGTGTTTTACAATGGACTTAAGCAACAGCCAAGTTGTTTTAATTATAAAGCTATTGGTCGCCCTGTCGCCTTATTGAGATGAACACAACCTCGAATACCACCCAAGCATCGGATAAAAATTTAGAATTAATGCGGAGCTTTTCCGAAAGCTATGCCAAGCGGACAGGCACATACTTTTGTGTAGATCCGAGCGTTACGGCTGTTGTAATTGAAGGCTTGGCGAAGCACAAAGATGATCTGGGTGCCCCGCTGTGTCCCTGTCGTCACTATGAAGACAAAGCAGCAGAAGCAGCAGCAGCCTACTGGAATTGCCCTTGTGTCCCCATGCGAGAGCGCCAAGAATGCCACTGCATGTTGTTTCTCACTACCGAAAACGATTTTGCGGGTGACAAACAAGAAATTAGCTTTGATGAAATTCGCGCTACCACTAACCACTGTTAATTCCCAGTAGTTTGGGTAGAGGGGCGCTGGGTTGCGTCTCTCTACTAGACTCTGCTTTTACGACGCATCGCACTGTCTTTTGCCCATATCCTTTGTTAGCGATCGAGAGCACATAGCCATCATGACGACAACGGTTACATCTCTAGTCAACCAGCCTTACAAGTACGGTTTCGTCACCGATATTGAGTCCGATGTTATTCCTCGTGGCTTAAGCGAAGACGTTGTTCGATTGATCTCTTCTAAGAAAAACGAGCCAGAGTTCATGCTGGAGTTTCGCCTCAAAGCATACCGTCAATGGTTGAAGATGGCGGAACCAAACTGGGCAGAAGTAGGTTATCCAGCGATCGATTACCAAAACATCATTTACTATTCGGCTCCCAAGCAAAAAGAGAAACTGAACAGCCTGGAAGAAGTCGATCCAACCTTGTTGGAAACCTTCGAGAAACTGGGCATCTCTTTGTCTGAGCAAAAGCGTTTGTCTAATGTAGCAGTAGATGCCATCTTTGATAGTGTTTCTGTGGCTACCACTTTCCGCGAAAAGCTTGCCAAAGATGGTGTAATTTTTTGCTCCATCTCCGAAGCCATGCGTGAATATCCAGAACTGGTGCAGAAGTATTTAGGCAGCGTGGTTCCCGTAGGTGATAACTATTTTGCGGCTCTCAATTCGGCTGTGTTTAGCGATGGCTCTTTCGTTTACATTCCCAAGGGCACAAAATGCCCAATGGAGCTATCGACCTATTTCCGGATCAACAATGGCGATTCGGGCCAGTTTGAGCGCACGCTGATTGTGGCTGAAGCAGGCAGTTCTGTCAGTTACCTGGAAGGCTGTACTGCTCCCATGTTTGATACCAATCAACTTCATGCCGCTGTGGTTGAGCTAGTAGCCCTAGATGATGCCGAAATCAAATACTCCACTGTCCAAAACTGGTATGCCGGAGACAAAGACGGCAAAGGCGGCATCTACAACTTTGTTACCAAGCGTGGCTTGTGTCAGGGGGTGAATTCCAAGATTTCCTGGACACAGGTAGAAACTGGCTCAGCCATCACCTGGAAGTATCCTAGCTGCGTTTTAGTGGGTGATAACTCGGTAGGCGAGTTCTACTCAGTGGCACTGACCAATAACTGCCAGCAAGCGGATACGGGCACCAAAATGGTTCACATTGGCAAAAACACCCGCAGCACAATTATTTCTAAGGGCATCTCGGCAGGTAGGTCTGAGAACAGCTACAGGGGTTTAGTCAAGATTGGCCCGAAAGCAGACGGTGCCCGCAACTATTCCCAATGCGACTCAATGTTGATTGGCGACAATGCTGGAGCCAATACTTTTCCCTACATTCAGGTACAAAATCACACTGCTAAAGTCGAGCACGAAGCGTCAACGTCTAAAATTGGTGAAGACCAACTCTTTTTCTTTGCCCAGCGGGGGGTTTCCTCAGAAGACGCAATCTCAATGATGATTAGTGGTTTCTGTAAGGATGTGTTCAATCAACTACCGATGGAGTTTGCTGTAGAAGCCGATCGCCTCCTCAGTCTCAAGCTAGAAGGTAGCGTGGGCTGAAGTTCAGGGTTCTGGGGTTTAAGGTTTAAGTTCTAAGTTTTGCATTCAGCTAAACACTAACAGTTAAACACTAAGCTTTGAGCGAAGTAGAACTCAAAGCTGAAAGTTTCGGTGAGAAGCGATCACGAGAGGAGATAGGGGCAATGATCATTGACCATAGCAATGTAATTCTGTCAGTTAAAAATTTAACCGCCAACGTAGATGAAACGCCTATCCTCAAAGGGATGAATCTGGAGGTGAAAGCGGGCGAAATCCACGCAATTATGGGTCCCAATGGGTCTGGCAAAAGTACCTTTTCCAAGGTGCTAGCAGGACATCCGGCTTACCAGGTGACGGGTGGAGAAGTGATATTTCAAGGACAAGATCTGCTGGCGCTAGAACCAGAGGAGCGGGCACGATCAGGCATCTTTCTCGCCTTTCAATATCCCCTAGAAATTCCGGGTGTCAGCAACCTGGATTTTTTGCGTGTTGCCTACAATTCCAAGCGTAAACATCAAGGACTTGAAGAAGTAGACGCCTTTGATTTTGATGAATTAATTCGAGAGAAGTTAGGCATCGTCAAGATGGATGCTAGCTTCCTCAGCCGCAGCGTCAACGAAGGATTTTCGGGGGGCGAAAAGAAGCGGAACGAAATTCTGCAAATGGCTCTCCTAGAACCCAAGTTGGCCATCTTAGATGAAACAGATTCGGGTCTAGATATTGATGCGCTGAGAATTGTGGCAGGCGGCGTGAATCAACTTTCTAATCCTGAAAATGCGATCGTTGTGATTACCCACTACCAGCGCTTACTGGAGTACATTGTGCCTGACTATATCCATGTCACAGCTAATGGACGCATCATTCGCACAGGTGGTAAAGAGTTGGCATTAGAGCTAGAAGAACGTGGCTACGATTGGGTTCTGGAAGCAGCAGCGACGGGGGTGGCGTCATGAGCCTTCAGGTTTCTTCTCCCAGTGAATCGGCTCTGAGTACAGCCGCTGAAAAACGGGCGATCTATCTAGCCAACTTGCTAGATGTGTCTAAGCGATCGCCTACCACTTCCCCTTGGCTAAAAGAACTGCGCGATCATGCCACTGTTCGGGTGCAAGAACAGACTTTT
Source organism: Leptolyngbyaceae cyanobacterium CRU_2_3 (assembly GCA_012034795.1). GTDB lineage: Bacteria > Cyanobacteriota > Cyanobacteriia > Elainellales > Elainellaceae > Drouetiella. Next base: position 7,665 of record JAAUOQ010000105.1, on the reverse strand, counting down.
CCAACGACTCGCGACGAAGAATGGCGATTCACAGATTTGTCAGCCTTACTTCAGACTCCGCTGGTAGCCGTCGAGCAGCCAGTAGTTAGCCTGAGCCTAGAAGCGATCGCTCCCTTCATTTTGCCGGAAGCCAAAGCCAGCCAACTGGTCTTTGTCAACGGCAAGTATGCGCCCCATTTATCCTGTGTCACCGATCTTCCTGAAGCGATCGTGATTGGCAATTTATCTACTCTGGCAGGGACAGATGGCGAACGTCTCCGACCCTACTTGGCTCAGCAGCCTGGAGCCGAAGAAGTCTTTACAGCACTAAACACAACCGGTTTATCTGATGCGGCACTTGTCTTAGTTCCCAAGGGAGTGGCGATCGATACCCCTATTCATCTCTTGTTTATCGCAACAGCCAGTAATACAGCCAGTAATACAGCCCTGATTCAACCTCGTGTCCTGGTTGTTGCAGAAACTAACAGCGCTGCTACCCTGATTGAAGACTATGGGGCGATTGGTTCGGGAACTTATTTCAACAATAGCGTTACCGAAATCTGGATTGCAGAAAATGCTCAGGTGAACCACACCAGAGTCCAACGAGATGGACACCATGCGTTTCATATTGGCAAAACGGCTGTCTCTCAAGCCCGCACCTCTCGTTATACCTGTAATGCTATGAGTATGGGCGCACAACTTTCGCGCCATCATCTGGAAATCTACCAAACCGGAGAGCAAACCGAAACAACTTTGAATGGACTGACGCTACTGCATGGCGATCAAATCGGCGATACCCATAGTGCGATCGCCCTGACTCATCCGCATGGTACAACTCGCCAACTTCATAAGTGCATTATCGACGACCGAGCACATGCTATTTTTAATGGCAAAGTCTTTGTGCCCAAAGCCGCACAGCTAACTGATGCTGGACAACTCAACCGCAACCTGCTGCTCTCTTCCAAAGCCAGAGTAGACACGAAGCCCCAGCTAGAAATTGTGGCTGACAACGTTAAATGTACCCACGGAGCCACCGTCGGACAACTCGAAGCCGACGAAGTGTTTTATTTGCAAAGTCGTGGCATTGATGTATCGGATGCCCGTCAATTGCTGGTTTATGCCTTTGCCTTTGAGGTGATTGATCAGATTGCGATCGCTTCTTTACGCCGTACCCTGGCTGAACTCGTTCAGTGTCGGAGTATGGGGCTAAGAAAGGCAAAAATTTAAAAGGCAAAAATTTAAAGCGCGATCCCTTTACTCTCCCACACCTCACCCTTTCACCCTCCCCTTTTCCCATGACTGTTGCTCAAGCCCTCACTCTCGCTGCCCAAACCCGTGCTGACTTCCCCATCTTGAATCAAGAAATTCATGGGAAGCCGCTGATCTATTTCGACAATGCCGCTTCTTCTCAGAAGCCATTGGCCGTGTTAGAGGCATTGCAGTATTACTACACCCATGACCACGCTAACGTGCATCGAGGGGTTCATACGCTGAGTTCACGGGCAACTGACGCTTATGAAGGCGCACGGGATAAGGTCGCTACCTTTATCAATGCGGCTTCTCGGCAGGAAATTATCTATACCCGCAATGCCACAGAAGCGATTAACCTAGTCGCGTATGCCTGGGGAAGCAGTACTCTTCAGCCTGGAGATGAAATCATTTTGTCGGTGATGGAACACCACAGCAACCTGATTCCCTGGCAAATTTTGGCCCAGCGAACGGGTGCCGTGTTGAAGTTTGTTGAGTTGACTGAAACGCAGGAATTTGACCTAGAGCATTACAAATCTCTGCTATCAAACAAGACAAAGCTGGTGGCGATCGTCCATGTTTCCAATACACTGGGCTGCATCAATCCGGTGCAGGAAGTCGTCCAGCTTGCCCATCAGCAGGGAGCCAAGGTGTTGGTGGATGCTTGCCAAAGTGTTCCTCACATGCCGATCGACGTGCAGGCGATTGACTGTGATTGGCTAGTCGCTTCGGGTCATAAAATGTGTGCGCCTACAGGCATTGGCTTTCTATACGGCAAGTTAGATCTATTGCGCGCTATGCCGCCTTTCCTGGGTGGGGGAGAAATGATTGCCGATGTCTTTTTGGATCACTCTACCTACGCCGATCTACCCTATAAGTTTGAAGCAGGGACGCCAGCCATTGCTGAGGCAGTAGCCCTGGGGGCCGCGGTTGACTATTTGACCGAACTTGGCATGGACAAGATCCATGCCTACGAGCAAGAACTGACTGCCTATCTATTTCAGCAGCTAGGGCAAGTTCCTGAAGTTCAGTTTTATGGGCCTAAGCCCAATGCCGATGCCAGCAATCGTGCGGGTCTTGCTGCCTTCACAACTGGGGCAGTCCATCCTCACGACCTTTCCACGATTCTTGATCAAGCAGGCATTGCCATCCGAGCCGGACACCATTGCACTCAGCCGCTGCACCGATTGCTCAAAGCTCAATCTACTGCCAGAGCCAGCGTTTATTTTTACAACACGCGCGAAGAGATTGATGGCTTTATCCTGGCACTACAAGAAGCGATCGCCTTCTTCGGCAATATTTTTGGCTAAACGCTATGGGTTCGTAACATTAAATGGGTCTATAACATTAAGTTCAACTTTATCTGATTCCGTCTGACATGGGTAAATTAGGATTTTTAGTGTATCTGGTGTGGGCGAAACAGCTTGTTCGACCGCAATAGCCAGGTCTTTGAGGGCGTAGCGATCGCTAATCAGTGCATCGACATCAATGCGCTGATTAAATACAATATCGGCAGAGAGCGCTTGCACTTTGTAAGAAGAACTGTAACTGCCAATCAGGTCAATTTCCCGGCGATAAAGAATGTTGGGATTGATGGGAATTTCAATCTCGTCAGGAAACTCGGCAAAAAATAAGATTTTGCCACCTTTACGGGTGCAGTCGAGGGCTTGAAAGAAAGCCTTTTCGCTCGGAACGGCAATCAGACTGGTATCTACTCCCATACCTTTAGTCAACGCCTGAATTTTGGCAGACAGATCGGGATCACGCGCATCAAAAGCAGCATCAGCACCTACGCTCAGGGCTTTGTCAATCCGACTAGGAAGCAAGTCAGTGGCGATCGCCCTAGCGCCAAAATATTTCACCAGCATAATAAACATTAGCCCAATCGGGCCAGCACCGGTAATCAGCACTGTTTGTCCAGGCTGAATCTGAGCTTTTTTCACAGCCTTCAGGCAGCAGTTTGTCGGCTCTACAAAGCTGGCTTGCTCAAAGGTGATGTGTTCGGGGATGGGGATCAATCCGCCATTACGGACAATGTGTCCCGGCACTTTCACATAATCGGCAAAGCCGCCGCCACTAGGGGCAAACCCAGCCGTTGTTGTGATGGTTTTATAGACTTCACACATGGAATAATTTTCGTGTAGGCAGTAGTCGCAGTGCATACAGGGAATATGGTGCATTACCACCACGCGCTGTCCCACCTGCCATTTCTGCACCTCGGTACCCACTGCGGCGATTGTTCCAGCGGTTTCATGCCCAAAAATCCGAGGTGGCTCATAGAGCGGATAGCGAATTTTTTTAATATCGGATTGACACAGACCGACGACCTGCACCTGCACAAGCACCTCATCCACATTAATTTCGGGTACGGCAACCTCTTCGTAGCTAAGCTGGTTAACCCCTCTAAAAACCTGTGCTTTCATATATCGATCCTCCTTGTTGCGATCAATCTACCATTGTTTAGGAAGCTAAGCAGTGGAGAAGTAAGCAGTGGGGGAGTGCTTTACTGGAACTGCGCTTGACACCAATTGCGAAAATCATCACCCCGCTGCTCAAAATTTTGATATTGGTCAAAACTGGCACAAGCCGGAGAAAGCAAAACCACTTTAGCCCCAAGCTGCTGTGCTAGCGCTGCACCCCGCCGTACAGCATGATCCATAGTTTCTACAATTTCGCCATTCGAGTAGCCCACTTGCTGAAGTCGTTGGGCAAAAACAGGCGCAGCATTACCAATCAACAAAACAGCCGCTGCTTTCTGCTCAATCGTTTGCAGCCAGCCTGTATCATCTCCAGTTTTGGCTTCGCCTCCAGCAATCAGGATGGCAGGCGCATCCACCGCAGATAAGCCAACTTGAGCCGCATCATAGTTAGTGGCTTTGCTGTCGTTAATAAAATCAATGCCATTCCAGGTGCAGATGTGCTCTAGGCGATGTGGCACCCCTGGAAAGGCTGTCACCGCTTCAGCAATGGCTGCTTTTTCAATCCCTGCCAATCTTGCGGCCAAAATTGCCATTAACAAATTTTGCTGATTATGGGTTCCCACCATTCGTAAAGCTGAAGTTTTCACAATGGGCTGATTCAGGGCGATCGCCCAACCCTCTTCAATGTACGATCCCCGATCGCGATCGCCCAACAAACTGGCCTTACCCGTTGTACTTGTCCAACAAGCATCTGGCCATTGATCTGCGGCTTTCCACAAATACGGATCATCCCCATTCAAAATCTGATGCTGAGATTGCTGCAACAGGTGGGCTTTGATGTTGTAGTAGTTCTCCAGTGTTCTGTGACGACTGAGGTGATCTGGCGTGAAGGTTGTCCAAATGCCAATATGAGGAGCAATGGAGGCAGAAGCTTCAATTTGGTAGCTGCTGAGTTCGGCAATCACCCAGTTGAGAGGGGGAGTGGACGGGAGAGGAGGAATAGAGGGAGTGGGATAGAGGGTATTGAGAGCAAGGTCACAGGCCGCATAGCCAATGTTGCCGCAAGCGGGCGCATGAAACCCAGCCGTTTGAAAATAGCAGCAATCAGGGCAGTTGTGGTGGTTTTGCCGTTTGTTCCAGTAATCCCAACCCAAGGATAAGTGGAGAGCGATCGCCACGCCAATTCCATTTCGCCCATCACTTCTATGCCCATTGCTTTGGCTTCAACCAGTGCTGACAAATCCCAGGGCACACCTGGGCTGACAACCACACGATCCATTTGGGCAGGATCAGGCTGTAATCGACTCCCCAACTCAACAGCTATGCCATAGACTTCCAACTCTCGTTTAGCTTGCTGGAGGGCATCAGACTGACTGGAGTCACTAGCGGTGACGTGCCAGCCTTCTTGATGGAGCAAACGGGCTGCTGACAGCCCCGATCGCCCCAGTCCCATCACATGTGCCCTACGCATCACTCCCATACCAACCTATCCCTGACTTGAAGTCCCTGATGAAGCAGACTTATCTTACCCTACAGACTTCATCACGACAGACTTCGTCACGACAGCCCGATCTAGCCACTCCGCTTACTTAACGATCGCTCCAAAATCTGCCAGCACCCGCGCATGATTCCGCAGTAAGCCCAATAGATTGAGACGATTGTGGCGAATTTCTGGATCGGGGTCCATCACGAGAACACTCTGCGCTCCATCAAAGAAGTTGCTAACCACAGGCGCGATCCCAGCTAACGCATCCACCAGCTTTTGATAATCCCGATCGGCTTGAATAGTCTGGGTTTGTGGTACGAGTTGAACCAGAGCATCATAAAGTGCTTGTTCGGATGGCTGCTGAAACAGGGCCGGGCGAACGATTGCTACGGGATCAAGCTGGATCTTGTCTAAGTCCCCCTGGGCTGCCAAACGAGAAGCTCGATTCACCGTTTCGTAGATTGTGTCCAGGGTTTTGTTCTGGCGGATGGCTTGCAAGAATTTTGCCCGATCGCGCACATCCCTAGGATTTTGTAATGCCCGATCGGCATAGTCTGGGTCATTCTCACCCAACACAGCGTTGACCAGGTCATAGTCAATCTGTTGATCTTCCTGCAACAGTGTCCGAACCCGCTGTAAGAAAAAGTCTCGGAGTTGCTCAGTTAAACCGATCGCCGCCTGGGAATGAACGGCAATAAAATCAGCAGTGACTTGATCGAGTAGCTGATTTAAGTGCAGCGACAGATCAGCCGCCCAAATAATATTCACAATCGCAGTGGCCGCCCGGCGCAGCGCAAAGGGGTCAGAAGAACCTGTGGGTACCAGCCCTAAACCAAAAATTCCTACCAGTGTATCCAGGCGATCGGCAAGCCCTACCACCTGACCGATTAAGGTTTGGGGCAGTGGGTCACTTGCCCCTCGCGGTAAGTAATGTTCAAAATAGCGGTTGCCACTTCTGGAGGCTCACCACTGCTGAGGGCATACTTTTGCCCCATAGTACCCTGCAATTCTGGGAATTCCCCCACCATCTGGGTCACTAGGTCAGCTTTGCAGAGTAGGGCAGCCCGTTGGATATAAGCCCGTTCAGTTTCACTGACTTGAAGTTGGTCAGCAATGCGATCGCCAACCTTAACAATCCGGTCAACCTTGGCCCGCACTGAACCCAAATTTTCTTGAAAAGTCACGCTTTCCAGGCGATCGAGATAGTCTGCTAGAGGCTGCTTGCGATCGAGATCAAAGAAGTACTTACCGTCTGATAGGCGGGCCCGAATCACCCGCGCATTCCCAGCAGAGATAATATCGGACTTAGCTGGATCGCCGTTTGAGATGGTAATAAAATAAGGTAATAACTGGGATGAGCCTTCAGACTTAACGACTGGGAAATAGCGCTGATGGCTTTCCATTTCCATGACAATTACTTCGGGTGGCAATTCCAGAAATGCTGGATCAAACTGACCCAGGACTGCCGAAGGCGATTCCACTAGATCGCGGACTTCCCGCAGCAGATCTGGCTCCATTACGGCATGTCCACCCACGCTGTGAGCAGCAGCTTGCGCTTGAGTGACAATCCGCTGCTGCCGCTCTGCCGGATCGACTTCAATGAAGGCCGCTCTCAAACAGGTGACGTAGTCAGAGGCAGAGGCAATGGCAATGGGTTCTGGATGCAAAACCCGGTGAGCTTGAGTCAGGCGATCGCTCGTGCAACTTTCTGAACCATTCACCAATGTCAGGGGTAATACTGCCCCATCGAGCAGTGCCACCAGCCAACGAATAGGGCGAGGGAACCGCAGATCGCCGTCTCCCCAGCGCATGAACCGCTTGCCTTCTAAGCTCAAAATCCACTGCGGAGCCAGTTCGGTGAGAATTTCTGCCGTTGAGCGACCTGGAATTTTTTGTTGAATAAAGACAAAATCACCTTTATCAGTGGATCGCACCTCTAGCGCCTCTAATGCAACCCCGCGAGAGCGAGCGAACCCTTCTGCGGCTTGGGTAGGTTTACCCTTTTAAAGGCTGCTTGTGCCGAAGGACCCCTGACCTCTTCCTCTCGATCAGGCTGCTGAGATGGCAACCCCTTGAGCAAGAGAGCTAGGCGTCTAGGTGTACCATACACTTCCACAGATTCTGGTGTCAGGAAGGCTGCACTTAGGCTTTGAGGAAGGCGCGATCGCCATTGAATCAGCGCATCATTCACAAAACTCGCAGGTAATTCTTCAGTTCCAACTTCCAACAAAACGTGACCATACACACCGAGAAATTCCAATTGAGCAGTTCTCCACCAACCCGTAGGGCCACTAACCTAAGTCAGGTCGGGCCCAATTCAGCAAATTCAGTATCAGTCAATTCCAACAGCCAATTCCAATAGTTTACTGGCACAACATGCTGACTGGTACAAATCAGCTAACTCACCCCTAAATCAGTCTCAGTAGATCGCCAAGCTCCCAATAATCCTTTCAAAATTCTGGTTTTCCGCCCGCGCAGCGGGCGGAAAACCAGAATTTTGGGTTTGGGGCGCGCGTCGCGCGCCCCAAAACC
>JAAUOQ010000104.1 GCA_012034795.1 Leptolyngbyaceae cyanobacterium CRU_2_3 | reverse complement strand
CGATGCACACTCCAAAATCCCATTGGCGATCTGCGGAGGATCAGTAGATTACAAAGTTTTGCTCAATTCTCTCAAAACTGGGTTTTCCAGGTTTTGTGCCGCGAGTTGCGCGGCACAAAACTCTATTTACAGTCTACTGATTCTATCGCAATTTTCAATATTTTTTGGAAGCCTCGCTCCGTGAGGCTTCCAAAAAATAATCTAGTTTTAGCTGAGCGCAAAGCGTTGTAAAAGTTTTATAGAAGCGTTTAGCGTTGAGGTTGGGAGGTTTGAGATCAAACTACAAAATTTGTCTCTCCTTTACACAAAAGTTCTAAATTTAATATGGTTCCTTAAGAGACTAGGGTCATAAACGAGTAGAATTTACGGTAGGTCAGGTTTATTTTACGAGCTATATTTGGCAAGCGATCGCTCAGTTCAAACCTCAGTTTAAATTACTCAAGGTATATAGCTCAAGATATATCGAAGTAATGTGTTGAGATCATGAGTAATGTGCTGAAATCATGTATCAGAGTATGGCTCTCAATGCACTGCCAGCCATTTAGCGGATAGTCAAACTGAAGATATGAGACTCAAAATATCTTTTGTAAAACTTTCAGTAAACGAAGATACATTATTATTTTTTCTAGCGCATCTTCCACATTACTTTAGGCATTCGTAATATTATGTCAGCTTAAATGTCCCTTAAAACTAGATCTTGTTTTTGGTGCAGCACGAAGTGACGTGCCAAAAGTAAATAATGAGTTTTCAAGCAATGGGTTTTTAAGCCAACATGACATAACAAATGCTTTTGCAAAACCTGCTCAGAAGTAGCAAGCTTAGAAAGTTACCATTTGTCCTGAGCACATCTACCCAAATTCGTAAGACAAACCAGGGGCATCCAATAGCTATCAAGAATTTAGCTATCTGTTTAGCTATCTATGGCGATCCGTTTTAATTTTTGAACGGGGATGCAGAGGTGAAACACCTACGGGGGGCACAGCCACCACCCTCCTGTTCACAAATAGTTTGTGAACGCTATATGACTCGTGATCAATTGGCAGGTTCAGATCGACAGGTTCAGTATGACTTGATTATACGTTAGCCGAACAGCAACCTGACGATCACGATCTGCCAGTTGCAAATTGCCAAAGATCCTTGGGAGCAGCAATCTCTTCATCTTTGAGGGTGATTGCGTCAAATACAGCGCATCAATCCACTGATGGATCAGATTCCTGCGGCTGTTTTCAAGTGGTTTGGTGTGTCCCAAATTGGAACTGTTTTAGAGCATGGTAGAAAAGATTTCACAAGCTAGCAGTGTTGAGCCAGATCACAGTCGATCGCCCGATTCCAATCAGTTAGGTTCATTGATCTTAGCTGGAGTACTTTCAACGATTCTAATAGTTGGGGCAGATTGTTCACTTGAGTTAAATCCAGCGCAAGCTGAAACAGTTAAACAGGGCGATCGCAGTTCTGATACCCCAATCCCCACTGATCTAGAATTCTCGGATTCACTCAACTCAGCGAGCGTCAACTCTAATCCTGTTTTGGAGCATCTAGAACTAGCGTCTACGACTCGTTTGGAACTATCCCCGACTCTGCAAACTGGTGAACCCCCGATTGCAATGGATGCTACCACACTGGAATTTTCACAATCCCAAGTTTCTGTCAGGGTTCCAGTGCCCCAGGATATATTCAGCACAGACCGTCAGTTGCAGATAGAAGAAGGGCCTTCTATAGCGGTGCGATCAATTGAAACAAGCCTCGATGGGAGTTCTGTTCCATCTCAAATTGCTGACTCTCAAATTGCTGCACCAGCGATCGATCGGATGGATGCTTCAGCGCTTTCTGAGGCAGAATGGTTTCAGCCGGTTTTAGAGCCGCCTGAGCCATTGCAGTTTGTCTCAGATTTGCCGGATGCCGATGCTGCCGAGCGCAGCAGTTCAGAACTGGGTGCGCCCTTAGTGCATGTCCAGGCTGCCTATGTATTGCAAGATAGTGAATCATCAGGGCGATTGCGCGTTACGGGAGCCTATGCAGTCACGCCTAATTTGCTATTTGGCGCAACTGTCGATCTGACAGCAGGCGAGAATTTTGCCAATTCCGCTGCCGATGGAGTCAATTTTGACCTGAACGAGCTGTACTTTACTTTATCTCCTACCTCTTTGCCGAATCTGCGCTTTACCGCAGGCATGATCGACCTGACTTCGTATTTTGATCGCAACAGTTTTGCCAAAGATTCGCTGACCCAATTCTTCAATCCGGTCTTTCAAACGAATCCGGCTTTAGCAGCTACAGGTATTGGTTCGCGTCCGGGTGCATTGGTGAATTGGGATGTCACAGATCACTTAAATGTCAAAGCGGCTGCTTTCTCCTCTAGTCGGGATCTGGGCGATTTTGCCGTAGATGGATTTGCTGGAGAAGTGGGTTTGCGGTTAGGCAACTTAATTGTGCGGGGAACCTATGCCAACGATCGGGATGCTGGGCAGCAAAATGGCTTTCAGGAGATCTTTCAGATTTCTAGAGGAAACAATGAATTTGGCTTCCGGTCGGGCGATCGCGAAGAATCTTTGGGGATCAACGCCGAGTTCTTTATTCCAGAACTCAATCTAGGGCTGTTTGGTCGCTATGGGCATTACGAAAATTTGGCGATCGATCGGGGCGGCAGCACCTATAGTTTTGGGCTAAATCTACTAGATGTATTCACACCCGATGACCGTTTGGGACTGGCATATGGGCAGCAATTGTCTAATGACAGCCTACGGCAGGAGAGTGGCAACAATATTCCAGATGTGGTGGAACTGTTTTACGACTTCCGCCTATCGCCTAACTTACGGGCAGGCGTCACCGTTCAAGAACGCGATGGCTTTTCAGATACCGTGCTAGGAATCCGAGTGAGAGCCGATTTTGACATTAAGTAAAGTGCTTAAGTATAAAGTGCAGTGGCAATGAATCCATACTGGCAACGCTGGTTCAATCAACGCTGGTTCAATCAACGGTTTAATCAATTCTGGTTTAATCAATTCTGGTTTAATCAACTCTGCATCGGTTCCAGTTTGGGACTGCTGCTTGTTTGGGGCCTGGCCTTACCAACTCAGGCGCAAGTTTCCCTGGCCGCCCGACAAGGCTATGCCCTGTTGGAACGGGGCTGGGTAAATGATGCGATCGCCGCATTTCAGCAAGCTTTACAAAGCAACCCCCAATCCCTGGACGCCAAGTTGGGATTAGCGATTGCCTACCAACGGGCTGGACAAGATGCCAATGCCTGGCAAGCCTATCAGCAGGTTCTCATTCAAGACCCCAATCACCGCCAAGCGCTGTCGGCTATTGGGCAGATGGGGAGTTATCGGGCTGAATGGCAACCCCGTGGTATTCAGTCCCTGACTACGCTGCTCAATTTAGATCCCGACGATCAAGCGAGCAGAACCCAGCGAGCCTTACTCTACGGCTATCAAAGCCAATTTGCTGAAGCGATCGCCGACTATGACATTCTCCTATCCAACAGTCCTACGCCCGAAGTGCTGCTCGGCGCGGCACAAATTTATGCTTACAGCGGCGATTATTCAGGCAGTTTGTCCCTGTTCGATCGCTACTTGGCTATGGGTAAACCCCTCGCTAATAGCGCAGCAACCGCTTACGCCTTAGCCCTAGAACAGACTGGAAATCCAGCTCAGGCCATCCAAATTCTAGAACCACGGTTGCAATCGCTCAGCCTGTCAGATAGCAGTGTTATTCAGGTTCGAGCTTCGCTGGCCTCTGCCTATGCTGCCAATCAACAAATTGACCAGGCGCTAGCCATACTGGAGCCATTGCGCGATCGCCCAGAAGCATTGCTACCTTTGGCCAGAACCTTAAGTGCCATTGGGCGTCAGGCCCAAAATGCCGATTTGTATGAAAGTGCCGTTGCGTTCTACCGTCAGGTGTTGCAGCAAACGCCTCGCCCTTCGGCAGGGTTGCTGATTGAGATTGCGGATGTGTTTAGCGATGCACCAGAATCTCAGGCAGAGGCTTTGCCGCTGTATCAACAAGCAGCAGTACAACGGCCCCAAGATCAGAGCATCCAGGTGAAGCGGCTGATCTTAGAACAGCAACTTGGAGAGATTTCTCCAGCGGCACTTCAGCCGCAGCTTCAGCAAGTATTGAGCCAATTGCCGACGCAGGTCAGTGAACGGCGATCGCTGGCATTAGCCTTGTTGCGGATTGATCCGCCTAATCCAGAATTTCTACCCTGTTTCAGTCTGCCTTGCAAGACGGGGTAGATGTACCGTTCTTTAACTTCCGCATCGCCCAAATTTACCTTCAGCAGAGTGATCGGTCTGCTGCAAAGCTGGCATTGGCTAACTATGCGGCCACTCCTGTTGGCGCTCAAGATCCAGCCAGCGATTTTCTATTAGCTGAGATCGCTCGACAGGAAGGCGACTTGGATACGAGTGCTGAGCGCTACGAAGCGATCGTGTCTCGCGATTTGGGTGATCTGGTAACTCGCGATGCTCTGCGCGGTTTAGCAGGTGTCCGGTTGGCGCAGGGTCGTCCTGAAGCAGCACTCAGCGTTTATCAAGCACTCCTCACCGCTAATCCCGATGATGGAGACAGTCAATTGGGTCAGGCAGGTGTAGCGTATCAACTCCAGCAACTCTCTCAAGCAGAAGCAGAGACAGTGCTTGATCGCTGGTTAAATGGGCGCTGGTTAAATGGGCAAGCGATCGCAAAACCCCCATCCGAACTATTTTCCTGGCTGGGCTGTTGCCTGCCGATGCCCAACGAGAATCTCTTTATCAGTCGTTACTGGAAACTGACCCTAATAACATTGCCATTAACCGCCGTTGGGTGCAGCTTTGGGCACAGCGTGATCCGGCCCAAGCCCAAGCCAGAGTCGATCAGCTATTTGCCACAAATCCTGATCAGATTGGGGTTTACTTTATCCAAGGCGAGTTGGGACAAGCGATCGGCAATCTGGATCTTGCCAGTCAATCCTATCAAGTCATTCTCGAAAAACAGCCAGACAATGCCGATGCCTTGTCTGCTCTGGGGGGTGTCCGCTTTCAGCAAAAGCGCTTTGCCGAAGCCAAACGCCTCTACAGCCAAGTGTTGGCTCAGCGACCTAACGACCTTGATACCCAGCGTATTCTGGCAGAACTCGATCTGGCCCAAGATCAACCCATCGCGGCCTTGGCACAATTTCAAGCCATTCAACAAATCCGTCAAGCTCAAGGTATACCAGATCCTAGAATGGGCGATCGCATTCAACATCTCCAAATAGACCTACTCAGACGACGAGGCTTCCAGCCTTACTGGGAAAGATATTAGGTCAAGGATAAAAAATCTATGGGTGCTAAGTCTTAAGTTTATTCCTGCTTTTGAGTGCATTGACTCCGACTTATGAAAATCCTTTCCGTCAGTTGTTTCCTATTAGATCTCACCGCTCTATTCGTCGGCGTCAAATTCCTATTCCAAAATGGGGTCCCATTGTTTTCTTGGTTCTATTAAGTTGCAGCATCAGTTTGGGTTGGGGAAATTTAAGTTGGGAAAGTCTGGGCTGGGGAATGGCTTCGGTGCAGGCGCAAAGTTCTAACGGTTCACCTTCATCGCCTAACCCTCAACCTCAATCTTCTCAGGGTAACCAATCTTTTACGTTACCCAATCCGCTCCCTGCTGTCCCTGTTTTAGCTGCGGCTGAGACAGGACAATATGTGCTGGAGTTTAATCGTAGTCCACTGGTGGGCAATCGCTTGCGGCTAGAAAGCATTTATGATGAAGCCCGATTGAGGTTTACCCGCCCACGCAACTGGACGCCGAAAACGGTGAAACTATCGTTGCGCTATCGACACTCTCCGGCTCTCTATGCCAGCCGTTCTAATTTAACAGTATTAATTAATGGCACCAGCATCGGTAGTGTGCCACTCAATCAGCCCGAAGCTAAGATCGGCAACGCGGTGTTTAACGTGCCGCCCAATCTGATCCAAGACTTTAACGAAGTGACGATCGCGGCGCTGCAAAACAATTCTCCCACCTGTACCCAAGATCCTTACGATCCATCCCTCTGGACAGAAGTGATGCCAGATTCCAAGCTGGTGTTTAACTTCCAGCCACAGCCGATTCCGATGAACTTTAGCCGCTATCCCTACCCAATTTTTGACACGCTGAGCTTAGAAGCCAATCAAATTGCTTACTTTCAGCCTAAAGCTTTGGATGAGTCTTGGCTAACAGCCACAGCGCGACTCCAAGCTGCGTTGGGGGCGGACGGCAGTCTATCGGGCTATGGAAACTCGCATGGTGACCAGCCTCAGTCAGATCAAGCCCAATGAACGCTTGATTGTGGTGGGTACACCCACAGATCAGCCCATTCTGGCTACTTTGGACTTACCCCTGTCATTTCGAGGTAAGCAAATTCTGGATGGTAAGCGGCAGGCGTTTCCAGGCGATGTCGGTTTGCTGATGCTGACTACAGCTTCCGATAATCGCACGCCTGTTTTGGTCGCCACTGGGAATGGCGCACCCGGAGTCGCAAAAGCGGTGCAATTTTTAACGCAAGCCCAAGATCAGCAGATTGGCACAGGCAATGTAATTGTCGTCAACCAAGTGGCAACTGTTCCAACGCCGCCGACTCGCCAATGGCCAGGCTATTTGCCCACTCAAGACCAGTTCAAGCTCAGCGATTTGCGGACGTTTGACGATAAACCCTACGAAGATGTCTCAGTACGCGGCTCCCATGCACCTGCTTTAGAACTTGATTTTCGGGCCCTGCCAGATGACCTGTTTTTGCCCAGCAGCGCTATGACGCTGAACTACAGCTATGGACCACAGGTGAATCCCCTCACGTCTCTGGTAGAGGTGCAAATTGATAGCGTACCGCTAGCGGGTAGTCGGTTGGCTTCCACGGATGGTGCAACTCAACAGTCGATGCGAATTGAGATTCCGCCCGATCGCATCAAACCCACTTCTAAAATGCAGATTAACTTTCGGCTCGATCCACGGGAGCGGCGATCGTGCAGTCGGGTGACTGATCAACAACTTTGGGGGACTATCCATGCAGACACCAGTTTTGATCTAAGGCGAGAGCATATCGCGCAAATTCCTGATTTAAAGCTGATGCAATCGGCTTTTCCCTTTGCCGAGCCACAAGATTTGTCCAGTACGGCGATCGTTCTACCTAAAAAACCTGCCTTTAAAGAGGTTATGCTGATGCTAGAAGTCAGCGAACGTTTAGGACGGCTGAGCCGAGCCGATGCCGTACAGCTTAATGTGTTTCGGGTGAACAATCTGCCGCAGGAGAAGCGCAAAACTGACCATCTCATCGGTATTGGCACTCAGGCACAATTTCCTTTCCCAGAAGTGTTTGAAGCCAATGGACTGGCACTCAATAAACTGTTGTCTCGGAAGCGCGGGCAAAGCGCAGTGCAAACCCTACCTGATACAGAAGGAGTGATCAAAGAGATCATTTCGCCCTGGAATAAAGATCGCGTTCTATTAGCCCTGACAGCACAAACTGAAACAGGGATTAGCCAAGTGCAAAACCTGTTCAATCAAGACTCGCTGTTCTATCAGCTTGATGGTGACACGGTATTGATTAGCGCGAATTCATCTCAGTCGGCACCTTTGGCAGCACAAGACTACAACTTGGAGTTTTTGCGCCAATCCCCCCAACGCGAGGTTTCCAACACAAACCGATGGGAACGACTCCTGATTCTCATGCGGAGCAACTGGTTTGTTCTGGCTCCTGGTCTGATAGCAGCAGCGCTGATGCTATACGGCGTTATGCAGCTTTATCTTAAGAAATTTACTGGGCAGGAGCACAATGGATAGTTCTTCAACCAAGTCTCGTACTGTCCGATCGCGTCAACCGGAAATGCAGTCCAACCGTTTCAGCCTTGGGCTAACTCGGTTCCTGGTCTATGGGCTGCCCCATATTTTGATCAAATCCTGAAGTGGCTTAACAAAGGGCAAGTCATTCTTCTGATGGTTTCGCTGGCTTTGTTTTTTGTGCCGCTGATTACGATTCGCCCCAATTTGTGGCAGCAGACTATTATTGGGGCGATCGTCATTCTTTTTGGTCGGCTATTTCTCTATTTAGAGGAGCGCCGGACTGAGAGCCGGGTGAGTGAGTCATTGCATTTGCTGCTGATTACGCTGAGCATTATGACCACGCTGCGGTATCTCTACTACCGCGCCACCTACACACTAAATTTTGACGAATGGATCGACACAGTATTTTCGCTACTGCTGTTTTTAGCAGAGCTATATGGGATGGTCACCCTGACGCTCGCTTACTTTCAAACGTTAAAGATTCAACACCGTAAACCCATAGATCTGGAAGTCCTCCCCCAAGATCAATGGCCTACGGTTGATGTCTATATTCCTACCTATAACGAGGATGTGGAAATTGTTCGCAAAACGCTGTTGGGCGCACTAGCGATCGACTATCCATCTGATAAAAAACAGGTCTATATCCTGGATGATGGCAGAGCCGAAAAGTATCGGCAGCGACGGCAGCAGCTTCAGCAAATGTGTGAGGAACTGGGCAGCGTTATGTTGACCCGCGACAACAATGAGCATGCCAAAGCAGGCAACATTAACACAGCTTTGGAAAAGACCCAGGGTGACTTGGTGATGATTCTGGACTGCGATCATATTCCAGTCCGTGGTTTTCTCAAGGAAACCGTTGGATTTTTCCTGAAGGAACGAGTATCTCTAGTGCAAACACCGCACTGGTTTTACAACCCTGATCCATTTGAGCGCAACTTGTTTACAGAAGGACAAATTCCCGTTGGCAATGAGCTATTTTATAAAGTCTTACAGCGGGGGAATGATGCTTGGAATGCTGCGTTCTTTTGCGGCTCAGCCGCTGTCGTGCGGCGATCGCACCTGCTTTCGGTGGGCGGCATTGCCACAGAAACCGTCACCGAAGACTGCCACACGTCCCTAAAACTTCACTCCAAGGGATATGCCACCGTTTACTACGACAAAATTATGGTGGCGGGATTAGCCCCCGAAAAGTTTTCATCCTTTGTGGGGCAACAGGTGCGATGGGCGCGAGGCATGGCACAAATATTGCGCCTAGAGAATCCTTTGTTTAATCGCAAACTAAAGTTGCAATTATCCCAGCGAGTTTGCTATTTCAGTGCCACTTCTCACTTCTTTTTCGGATTTCCTCGGCTGATGTATGCGATCGCTCCTACCATGTTTCTCCTATTTGGGATTAATCCTGTGAAGGGTTTGGGTCTAGAAACATTCGCCTATGCATTGCCACACATTATCTTATCCATGCAAACCAATCATATTCCCTACAAGCATGTGCGGTTTTCATTCTGGAACGAGATTTACGAATTTGCCATGTCTTTTCAGGCAGGAATTGTCACTATTTTAGCGCTGGTTAATCCTAAACTAGGGACGTTTAATGTCACCGACAAGGGATTAACAGTCACGGAGCGAAGTTTTGATCTGGAATCTGTACGCTATCTAGTGATTCTAGGTGCGCTGACTGGAGCCTCCTTAATTGCAGTTCCTTTCTGGCTAATTATCAGTCCTTTAGAAATACAAGCTGTACTGATCAACGCACTCTGGTGCTTGTTCAATTTATTGTTGGTGTCAGCCGCTTGCTTAGCTGCATTTGAGCAACCACAACTGCGTCGTGCTCATCGTTTGCCGCGCCAACTGACTGCAATTATCCACAGCGATGATGAACAACTGACAGGTACAACCCTGAATGTTAGCGAATCGGGCGCGCGTATCTTATTTGAGTCATGGCCAAACATCCCGGACGAAGTGCGGATAGAGTTAGTCGGTGATTATGGTGCGCGGGTTCTCCTTGAGGCACAGGTCGTCCGAGGAATTGCCACTGATAAATTGCAAGCCATTCTATCGGTTGACTTCATCAATCTGAATCGTACACAGTTAGATGATTTGATGATCGTTCTCTACTCAGATGTACGGGAATGGTATTCTCAGCGCCGTACCGAAACTGATAAGCCGTTCAAGTCACTGCGGTTTATTGCTACCAGCTTGCGACGAGCCTTTCGCGAACTCAAACCTGCTGATGAATTAAAGGTGAGGAAGCGCGTAAGAACGACTGCAATATTATTTTGGGAAGAATGGGAAGGTACTTCCTATACCGCAAAAGTTAACGAGATGGGGATGCATGATTTACGGCTGGAGGTCAGTGGCATCCCTGCTTTTCAGCTTGATCTGCTTCAAGATAGTCAACCGACCTTAGCTCTATTAATGGATTCAGGACAAAATGCAGCACCTCAGAGCCTACTGGCGCAAGTTCAAAGTGTAGAAGTGATCAGTAACCTTGCAGAAATAGAGGTGCCACCTAGGGAGAGCGGGATTCAAGGCACTCTCAATGGCAATTTACCAAGTTTACGAGCCGTAATGGAATTGAGCTTTCCATCCGCACTGGAGCGACAACAACGGTCTAAAATTCGCCAAATTTTGCGATCGCTGGGCTAATGCAATTTAGGCTAATGCAATCCAGGCTAATACAATCTCAGTAGAGCGCAAATGGGGTTTTGGGGCGCGCGTCGCGCGCCCCAAAACCCCAAAATCCTGGTTTTCCGGCCGCTGCGTGGGCGGAAAACCAGGATTTTGAAAGGATGATTTGGAGCTTTGCGATCTACTAAATCTAGGCTAATACAATCTAGGCTAATACACTTGAGTTTGGATCAAATGCGTTTTTCCGCTATAGACAGGTTTTGTTGAGTATAGACAGGTTTTGTTGAGTTTTGTTGAAGTTACCAAACGCTACAAGTAGCGCATTTTTAGAATTAGTCCCAACTCAAGCGCTTTAGATACCCGCTTCAGGCTGGGCTGCACTGCAAGTCTCAGATCTGTGATTTGGCACCCCCACAGCAGTTGCCAGCAGTTCCACTTGTCCTTGGGCATTCACTCGTGCCTGACTCGCTTCAATGAGGGTAGGAGGCTCTGTGGCTGGTCTGGTTGCTGGTCTGGTTGTTGGCAGCGCTGCCTCAGCATGGGCATGAGTAAAGCTCGACAAGTCCCGGATGTCATTCCAGGAGCGATCGCCCCCAAGGCTTGAGTGGGATTTCAGGAATGCCGCCCCGCCCAGTTGCCACAAAGCGACTTCCTTGAGTATCGGCACAGGTCTGTGCCACCT
>JAAUOQ010000103.1 GCA_012034795.1 Leptolyngbyaceae cyanobacterium CRU_2_3 | reverse complement strand
AAAAGATTTTCGCTTCCCACTTCGGTCACTTGGCAATCAGTCTTTACTGTGGACTTCTGGCAACCTGTTCCATGTCGCCTGGCAAGGTAACTTTGAACAGTGGATTAAAGACCCCTTGCATATTCGCCCGATCGCCCATGCGATTTGGGATCCCACTTTGGTCAAGCTGCGGTAGATGCCTTCACCCGTGCAGGCGCTTCCAACCCAGTTAACATTGCTTACTCTGGTGTCTACCACTGGTGGTATACCCAGGGCATGCGAACAAACGGTGATTTGTATACAGGCTCTATCTTTTGTTGATTCTGGCGGCTGTGATGCTGTTTGCAGGCTGGCTACATCTCCAGCCTAAATTCAGCCCTAGTCTGTCTTGGTTCAAGAATGCAGAGTCGCGCCTCAACCACCACTTGGCTGGCTTGTTTGGCGTTAGCTCTTTGGCTTGGACAGGGCACCTAGTGCATGTCGCCATTCCTGAGTCTCGTGGTCAGCATGTAGGTTGGGATAACTTCCTTTCTACCCCGCCGCATCCCGCTGGGTTGTTGCCCTTCTTTACGGGTAACTGGGGCGTGTACGCTGAGAACCCTGATACGGCTAGCCACATATTTGGCACGTCTCAGGGTGCTGGAACTGCTATCCTCACCTTTTTGGGTGGCTTCCATCCTCAGACTGAATCGCTGTGGTTGACGGATATCGCGCATCACCATTTGGCGATCGCAGTTTTGTTCATTGTTGCGGGACACATGTACCGCACTAACTTCGGAATCGGGCACAGCATTAGAGAAATGCTGGACTCCAAGAAAGGTCTAGTTAGCCCTAAGAGTGAAGGTCAGTTTAATCTGCCTCACCAAGGCTTGTACGAAACCATGAACAACTCACTGCACTTCCAGTTGGCTTTTGCGCTTGCAGCTTTAGGCGTAATTACCTCCTTAGTTGCTCAGCACATGTATTCGCTGCCTCCCTATGCTTTTATGGCGCGGGATTATACGACTCAGGCAGCGCTTTATACGCACCACCAGTACATAGCTGGATTTATCATGGTGGGTGCCTTTGCTCATGGCGCGATTTTCCTCGTCCGTGACTATGACCCAGTTCAAAATAAAGGCAACGTGCTTGATCGGGTTTTGAACCACAAAGAAGCAATTATTTCTCACTTGAGTTGGGTGTCTTTGTTCCTGGGCTTCCATACCCTGGGCATTTACGTCCATAACGATGTGATGCAAGCGTTTGCTACTCCTGAGAAGCAAATCTTGATTGAGCCTGTGTTCGCACAGTTCATCCAGGCTTCTCACGGTAAGCTGCTATACGGCTTTGATACCTTACTATCTAACCCTGACAGCATTGCTTCCACGGCCTGGCCAAATCATGGCAACGTCTGGTTGGCTGGCTGGTTGGATGCCATCAATAGTGGCAAGAACTCCCTGTTCCTGACCATTGGACCCGGTGACTTCCTGGTACACCATGCGATCGCTTTGGGTCTGCACACCACCACCTTGATTTTGGTTAAGGGTGCGTTGGATGCTCGCGGATCTAAACTGATGCCCGATAAGAAAGACTTTGGCTACGCCTTCCCTTGTGACGGTCCAGGTCGCGGTGGTACATGTGATATCTCAGCTTGGGATTCCTTCTACCTCGCAATGTTCTGGATGCTAAACACGCTAGGCTGGGTTACTTTCTACTGGCATTGGAAGCACCTAGCGGTCTGGAGTGGTAACGTTGCTCAGTTCAATGACTCTTCCGTAACGATTATGGGCTGGCTACGGGACTATCTCTGGCTCAACTCCTCGCAGTTGATCAACGGATATAACCCCTACGGCATGAACAATTTGGCAGTCTGGGCTTGGATGTTCCTGTTTGGACACCTGGTTTGGGCTACAGGCTTCATGTTCCTAATTTCCTGGAGAGGCTATTGGCAAGAGTTGATCGAGACCATCGTTTGGGCACATGAACGGACTCCTTTAGCGAACCTTGTTCGTTGGAAGGACAAACCTGTTGCTCTCTCTATCGTTCAAGCTCGTGTCGTTGGCTTAGCTCACTTCACAGTTGGCTATATTCTGACCTATGCAGCCTTCTTGATTGCTTCTACAGCAAGCCGGTACGGTTGATTGGTTAGACTAGGATAGTGAATAAAAATCCCTGTCAAATAACAGGGGATTTTTATTTGGATTTGAGACGCTGGGCTAACTTCAGAGAGTTGCCATAAGAAATCAACTATTCCTTTTGATATGATAGCTACTACAATTTTCTCAGCATCACTGTTGTAGGACTGATAGGACTTGTTAACGACCGAACAAATTCAAAATGTATATATTGTCGCCCCGTTGCTCTACGAAGCTGACAGAATCAAGATTGTTGCCCTGTGGATCTTTACCCGTCCAGTCTACGCGGATGCTGCCGTCTGGTTGAGGTTTGGTGTCTTGCCACTTCAGATCCTTTAAGCGTTTTTCATATTCATCCTTCAGGGCTTTCTCAAGCTGATCGTTGTTGAGTTTGTTGCCTTGAGCAGAACCAAAGTCAATCGAACCGCCAAACCCCTGATCACCCGAAACAAAGGCAATCCCACTGCCCGTTTCTTCGTAGGTATATCCTTCAGGAAAACCAATTTCAAATAAACCATTCTTCTCTTTATAGGTTTTTTCACCTGCAATGGAGGCAGCAGGTGAAGGTGAAGCTGACTCAACCAGGGACGAAGGTGAAGCAGACGAAGCAGAAACACCTGGCGCTGGTTGATTAGTAGTTTGTGTTGCGCTGTCGGTGCTGGTGCCTTTGCCACAGGCGGAAAGGGCCAAAGCCGAAATCAAGACAAGGGAAGCAAAGCGTATAGCATTTTTCATCAGAGCGTCAAATCGTTGTTCTAGAGTACTTCTGAAACTAGCAGGATTACCATAACTAGATTTCATAACCAGATTCCATAGCCACGTTCCAGATTGGACTCTGGACTATAAGCCTACACTTCAAGCCTCAACTCTCAATGGAATTAATGGAATGCTTCCTTACAGATATGTGGTTATGTCATCCAAGACCGTCCTAACCTATCTAGGCTAAATTTGTCACCCGTTATTAACCCGATTTATTAAACGGCTATCAATTTGGCTATCGATTTGAGGCGGTAGCAATTGAGCTTGAAGTTAAAACATGCTCTAATCAAGGTTTTTCTTCGATCGCAGATTCCGGCTTCAGCAAGGGAAAAGCAATCACATCCCGAATACTGGCACAATCACAAAGCAGCATGACGAGACGATCAATCCCCATCCCCATGCCCATAGTGGGTGGCATCCCGTATTCCAATGCGGTTACAAAATCTTCATCTACCCCTTGCGCTTCTAGATCTCCAGCCGCTTTGCGCGCAGCTTGGACTTCAAGGCGCTCTCGCTGATCGATCGGATCAGTCAATTCTGAATAACCATTGGCTGTTTCGCGTCCGACAATAAATAGCTCAAATCGCTCCGCTAGTCCCGGCTTGCTGCGGTGTGGTTTGGACAGAGGAGACACCTCAAGTGGGTAATCAATCACAAATGTTGGTTGAATCAACCTCGCTTCTGATTTTTCCTCGAAGGTTTCACTGAGTAACTTACCCATCGACAGACAGATCTCTGGATTGGGAACTCCAACTTGCTTGACCGCAGATCTAGCTTCCTCAAGCGTGGAAAACTGTGTAAAGTCCAGACCCGTATGCTCTTTTACCAAGTCATGCATGGTGACTCTGCGCCAAGGAGGAGTCAGATCGATGGACTCTCCTTGATAGTTAATTTGCAAGGTGCCTAAAACATCCTGGGCTGCCGCCACAATGATATTCTCTGTCAGCGTCATCATGTCGTTGTAGTCGCCGTAGGCTTGATAAACTTCAATCGAGGTAAACTCTGGGTTGTGGCGAGTAGAGACACCTTCATTGCGGAAGATTCGACCCATTTCAAAAACTTTCTCAAAGCCACCAACAATCAAGCGCTTCAGATGCAGTTCCGTAGCAATCCGGAGATATAAATCCATTTCCAACGTATTGTGATACGTGACAAAAGGACGGGCATCGGCTCCACCTGCTTCACTGAGTAAAATCGGCGTCTCGATCTCGATAAAGTTTTGGCGGTCGAGGTAACGCCGAATTGCTGCCGTAATCAGTGCCCGCTTGCGAAAGGTATCTCGTACCTGCGGATTAACAATCAGGTCCACGTAGCGTTGGCGATAGCGCTTTTCGACATCGGTCATACCGTGCCACTTGTCGGGCAAGGGCAACAGCGATTTGGTCAGGATAGTGTAATGGTCAACGCTAACAGAAAGTTCACCCTTGTCTGTGCGCTTAACAGAGCCTTTTACGCCTAAAAAGTCGCCCATATCAGTCAACTGCTTCAGGTGCTCAAAAGCCGCTGCATCGATCTCTGCCATGCCTGCTTCGATCTTCTTTTTATCTAAATAAAGCTGAATGGTGCCTGTCTCGTCTTGCAGCGTAAAAAACGCTAGCTTACCAAAGACCCGTCGGGTGAGGATGCGACCGGCGATCGCCACTTCCACCTCAGCTTCTTCTCCATTAGGTAAATCAATGTATTTTGCCTGAAGCTCTGCTGCATTATGGGTAACTTTCCAATAGTAAGCATAGGGATTAAACCCAAGCTGCCGCAGTTGGTCAACTTTTTCCAATCGAGTTGCGCGAAGATCATCAGAGGCCATAGTGCAGCAGGTAAGAGAGGAATGAGGGGAAGGACAAAGACTTAGGGGCTTAAATCCATCTGTCTTAATGTATTGACCTTAATCTTGTTGATGAGCAAACTGATATGCACCGATCGCCCCTAAAACAATAGCCGTGGTCAGCAAAATAGGAATGCTGTACCAAGGAAATTGGTCAAGCGGTTGAAAAACGGCAGATCTTAAGCCCAAGCTAGTGTAAGTCAAGGGCAGAAGATAAACAATGGTTTTCAGGACAGTTGGGAGCGTACCGGGGTCAAAAAAAGTGGCACCCAAAAAAGACATGGGCACAATCAGAAAGTTGTTAAGCAACCCCACGCCTTCTAACGATTTGACGTTAAGACCCGCAATTACACCCAAGCCAGAAAAATAGAGCAGTTCAAGACAAGTAGCAAAAGAAATAGGAGGGCTAATAAAGCCTAGCCTCTGAGTAAAGATAATGGCGATAATGAGGACTGATGCGGAAGTCATTAACCCTCGGACCACCCCTGCCAGCATTTTGCCGAGAAATAGCGCTAGGGGATGAACAGGCAAGAGGAGAATTTCTTCAAAGGTTTTGGAGTACAACCGCTCACCGCAGATGGAAAAGGTAGTACCGCCAAAGCTAATAGTCATCGAGGACAATGCCACCATACCCGGCAAGATGAATTGGAGATAGTTGTCTCCAACGGGAGGCTGAATATTCATGGCGCTACCCAGTCCCAACCCAAATCCCAGGATATAAATTAGGGGAGAGACTAGCCCTGAAGCTACGACTTGCAGCACCCGTACTCTCAAATCGAGCCATTCACCCCAAAATACCGTTAAACTGTCTGCCAAAATGCTACGGAGGAGCGATCGCTTGTAGGTTTGCCCCATCTGGAGAGAGGGCTGAGGACTGGCTACCATGGCACCATTAAGAATTGCAAAATTTTCCTTCCCTCATTTTGGCATCTGTTGGGGTAATCCTTACGCTGTTTATTTTTAAGCGTTGTCTCTACAAAAGGAATTTCAGGTGCAAACTTTCCACAGTTGACAAAATTCTCGCCATACTAGAGAAAATGGGGCAGTTACAGATTCTGATATGCTGGTTCCAGCACTCAGATCAGTCAAATCTAGATTGGTGAAAGTGATCGCTGAGCTAAGATGGGCTGAAATACAGTGTAACTGTGTAACTGCAAGGTATTTATCGTTAAGACTGCTATTTGCTATGAGCCGTAGACCGAGAGTGCCACCCCGACAATCCCGCTACTCAGATCGATCGCCGGAACGCATGCCAGAACCTGAACGCACCCCTACCAAATCTCCCTGTCGCTGTTGAACTCTACCACGATCGCCATTTTGGTAGCAGTGTTTGTCGTGGGAATCTTTGTGGGTACTTCCTTTAGTGCTGTTTCAACCACAAGCCAGGGCACAATTTCTACTCGCTACGACATTGACCAAAAGGCTCCTAGTCCTGAAATCTGCTTGCAGTATGGTGCCAGCGCTATTACAGTCGATATTCGGGCATTTATGACGTTTAGCCCCTTTAATGCCTACATTCCCAACCCCGAATGCAGCCAGGTTGCGTCATTCGCAGCAGCAACTGGGGTGTATTGCAGGGCAAAAATTTAATTACTTCGCAAGAAGCCAACGAGTGCAAGAACCGGATGAATACATTTGGTTTTACTGGCAATCTAGACAATGCCGAGAACAAGCCTAAGATTGATTGTATTTATCAGACAGATGCGGCACGTAACCTGTTCTTAGATCAAACAGGGGGGGGTGCGCCGTCAGATTTAGATAACTTCCGCTAGAACGCAGCTTAAAGTTACCGTTCAACGGTTCACCAGCGCGCTCGTTTTTTAGGGCAAGGATATACCTTGCCCTTCTTTGATCAGTAAGATTTTGGATCGAGGCGATCGCTTTTAGCCCACACTTCATCTATAAGCTTGCTCGATAGAGAGATCTGATTGTTTACGATATTTTTTGCGATCGCCTGTCACTACACCTCGCCAGTAATATAGAGACTGTGCATTCATTCCATTGCGTGGAATGGTCAACGGAGTCTGAACAGAATGGAACAACATCAGCAATCAACAGTTGTAATCACAGGTGCCTCCTCTGGGGTGGGTTTGTATGCTGCAAAAGCACTGGCCCAGAGAGGATGGCATGTAGTGATGGCATGTCGAGATTTGCCCAAGACAGAAAGAGCAGCTCAAAGCGTAGAGATGCCGCCTAACAGTTACACGATCATGCATCTCGACCTAGGCTCCTTGAGGAGTGTTCACCAGTTTGTCAAAGATTTTAGGGCAACAGGTAAACCCCTAGATGCTTTAGTGTGCAACGCTGCAATCTATATGCCCTTGTTAAAAGAGCCACTACAAAGCGTTGATGGGTATGAACTGAGCGTGGCTACCAATCATCTGGGACATTTCCTGTTATGTAACTTGATGCTGGAAGACCTGAAACACTCAGCCTCACAACCCCGATTGATCATTTTGGGCACCGTGACGCACAATCCTGATGAACTCGGTGGCAAAATCCCCCCCCGTCCAGACTTAGGCAATCTAGATGGCTTTGCCGCAGGATTCAAAGGCTCTAACGTCATGATTGACGGCAAAAAGTTTGAGCCAGTCAAGCTTACAAAGATAGTAAAGTCTGCAATGTATTGACTATGCGAGAGTTGCATCGACGCTATCACGAGGCAACTGGGATTATTTTCAGTTCTCTCTATCCGGGTTGTGTGGCAGATACGCCGCTGTTCCGCAACCACTATCCGCTGTTTCAAAAGATTTTTCCCTGGTTTCAGAAGAATGTCACCGGTGGGTATGTCTCACAGGAACTAGCAGGCGAACGAGTGGCAATGGTGGTGGCTGACGCAGAATATAGCCAGTCTGGAGCCTATTGGAGTTGGGGAAATCGCCAGAAGAAAGAGGGTAAGTCGTTCGTGCAAAAGGTTTCTCCTCAAGCCCGCGACGATGAAAAAGCAGAACGTATGTGGGAATTGAGTGCCAAGTTGGTAGGGCTGGCATAATTGCGGGGACTGGTGTAATTGCGGTGTTCTGGGCTGATTGCCTGACTTATGATCGACCCAATCTCACCTTGACCCTTGGGTGCTTTAGTATGCTCACTTTAAGTATGTTCAAAGCATTTAGCAAGTTTTCCTTGATGGCTCTGATTGCCACCCTTAGCTGCCAACAACAATTATCACTCCCTAGCTTAGCTAGCAGCACCCTGTCAGCAGGGCTGACTGAAAGTTCTAACGCTTTAAAGGGGGCTTCACCCAAGTATCCTCTGACTAATTTGGCGATCCTGGAAAACGCATTCCGTAACCGAGTTAGTAATTTACAAGTGTTGGTGTCGGGGCGGGTAATTTCTCTTTTATCAGACGATACCCAGGGCGATCGCCATCAAAGATTTATTGTAAAGCTACCAAATTCTCAAACTTTGCTAGTTTCACACAACATTGACATTGCACCGCGAGTCAATCGGTTAAGGGTAGGAGATCAATTGTATATCTACGGTGAATATGAGTGGAACAGTCGAGGTGGCGTGATTCATTGGACACATCGTGACCCCAATAGACGCCATATCAATGGATGGATTTCCAGAAATGGCAAGGTATTTCGGTAGTGACAGTAGCTCTCACACAGTTGCAACTCAGACTCACCGCAGCCAGTCCTGGGTATCCAGCAATAGAATATTGGGTTATCTAAGTATTGGTAACTAGTTGTAGAAATGCATCTAAGTCTGTGAACGAGCCAGCATAGGTCAAAGTTGGAATGTCATAGCCCTTCAAACTAACAGTATGCTGTTTGAATAGGCTAGAGCTAATCCCTGACTCTGCAAGGTATTGGTAAGTGGCTTCTCCTAGGGCAATATCTGAACCAATTTGTTTCGTAGAAGACTCTAGCCGGAAGGCAGCATTAACCGTATCTCCCAAAGCAGTATAGTCAGGGCGATCGCCCGTTCCAGTATTTCCTACCATGGCGTAGCCTGTGTTTAACCCAGCGCCAATTCGTAAGGGGAAAGGGAGAGGGTAGCGCTCATGGAGTTGGCTCGTCATCTTATGCATAGCACTGAGGGCACGAGTGATCCGAACCATCTCTTCAGGATTGACGCCTTGAGGTCCGTGTATCCAGACTGCCATGACAGCATCACCAATGTACTTATCGACCCAACTGCCGTACTCACGGATGATCTCACCGGCACAACGGAACCATGTACCAATCACTTCAGACAAGATTTTCTCGTCTAATTGGCGAGTCATACCCGTGTAGTTGCGAATATCCACGACTAGGACTGAAATGAGGCGACGCACATGTAGCGTCGCAGTTGCGGTAAATTCCTGCGAATCTAGTCCCATGGAAGCATTTAGATTTTCTGTGTCTGGAGTATAAAACTCTAGCTCAGTCTGTCCAAATGTGAGGCGATCGTCATTTTGCAATGTCACAGGCACACTGACCCGTCTGCCATTGACAAATGAGCCGTTACGACTACCCAAATCAATTAGATAAAACTCACCTGTTTCCATGCGTTGCAACATGGCATGGTTACGAGAGATCCAGCGATCGGGTAGCACAAAGTTGTTATCGTCTCCTCGTCCAACTGTCCAACAATTGCTGCCAACCAGCGAGAGGTAACGACTACCTGATTCAGTTCGCAAGATTAAGTGGGGAACGGGTTGTACAGTTACCACACGCTAAGAAACCATCCGTGCTTTTGGATTGACAGCATCCCGACGCATTCAGCTCAAAAAGCGCAAGCCTCTAGCAGTTGAATTATAGGAAGCCTTCGCTTGAAATAAACTTTAGATGAATCACAATCACTAACTTTGTAACCTATAACTGGGAATTGGTCGAGTAATTTCTTCCAAAAGGTTTTTTAACCTGTCAACTTGACCCTTTACCCCAGATTTGCCGACCTCAGATTTACCCTTTACTCCAGATTTCCAGATTTACACAGGACACTTTTAATCATATCCTCCTCTAAATCGAGGTTGCAGCAAACCAAAATATGCCATCTACCAAAATGGTACTAAACACGGCACCGCTAAACCCCCACCAGTGAAACTGTCGCGATCGCAAAGGTACAACACCTACAGTTAGCAAAATCAGCCCCAGCACAAGTGCACAACCAATTCCCCAAGGCGTTTGGATCTGCATCAAAGCACTTTGAAAGATGGGTTGCACCAAATCTGGTTCTGCTACCATCAATTGCCGCCACTGGGGAATTAAGTTAACTAAATAAAAATACACATCAGTAATTGCTGTGCCAAACAGCGAACCCAGATAGAACCAGTTGCCTACTTTGTCTTTTCCCAGCATCAGACATAACCAGGCAAACGGCAGCCCCATCGCTTCGATAGGAAGATGGAGTAAGGGTTCCCAACGCAGCCATCCCCAATAGATTGAGCCAGCTAGCCAAGTCCAGGTAAACCCCAACAATAGATCCCCCCATAGGGCGGTCACAGGGCGATCGCGGAGGGCTAAACTGAGCCAGAGCCAAGCCAATGTCAGTGCTAAACTCAGCCAGGGAAGGGCCCGCACCAGCGGAGCTTGAAAAAACACAGGAACAGAAACGAGAAACGCAGATGCGGCAAATACTAGGCGAAATCGACGAACACCGTCACCCCCTTCCTCAACAGATGCCTGCCCAAGTCGAGAATCTAAAGATTTTGAGTCGAGATTTTCAGGAAAAAAGGTGAAGGAAGACAAGGATTTCTAATGAGTTAGTTGAGCTTTCTTAACATAGCATGAAAATATCCCCTAGGGGGGCATATCTTTGCTCCATTCTACTTTGATCTCGCACCACGATTTGATATTTGATAATTGCGGGGCTGAGAATAAATTTTTTCTAAAGAAGATCGCATACAGTGGGCTGCTCGCTGGGAAACCTCCTAAGCTGTAGGTTGACAGATGGTGATGCAAGCTAGACTGCTGACTGCTGGTTTAGCAAAACAGGCTTGTCAGAAGAACAGCGATAAAATCTGGCACAGCTTATCTGCTCAGCTAGCTCAGGCTTGGTTAGGGTATTTCCCAGGACATAAGCGCTAAGCGCAACCTTTACACAACAGACTGCCAGGTAATAACGTGGATCTCCTTCAAGAAGTATTTCGAGCAATCGTGCTGGGCATTGTCCAGGGAATCACTGAATTCCTACCAATCAGTAGCACTGCTCATCTGCTCATCTTCACCAAAGTGTTGGGCTGGACAGATGTCGGGCAGAAATATTTTGTGGATGCCATTCAGTTTGGCAGCGTCATTGCCGTCGTCTGGTACTTTTGGTCAGACATTTGGAAAATTCTCACAGGAGCTTTAACGTCCTTTCAGCAGAAAGACTGGCAACGGGAAGAATGGAAACTCCTAGTGGGTATCGTTGTAGGAACTATCCCAGCTTTAGCAGTTGGATTTTTGCTGAAAGATGTTTTGCCTGAAAGCGTGGGTGTGATTGCTGCTATGTCAATTGTCATGTCTATCCTGCTGG
>JAAUOQ010000533.1 GCA_012034795.1 Leptolyngbyaceae cyanobacterium CRU_2_3 | reverse complement strand
AGATACTTGCTGTTACCCACGCGGATCTCGTCGATAAAGCCCTCGTAGTCGCGGGAATCGCCCTCGTTGGCCAGCACCAGGTAGGTTTGTCCGTTAGCTGTGTAGCTGGCGATCGCATCGGGTTGATACAAACCAAACACGGGCTGATTCTGGATGTTGATCTCGCCTTGTCCATCTTTGCCATCCCGATCGCTGGCATCCAGCCCATTGCTCTGATTAAACTCAACGATACCTAGCTTCACAGGCGTATTGGAGAGTCCCGTAATCGAGCCATCCCCCGATACAACCCCACCTGCTAAGCCAAAGTCATTGTCATTGATCAGGGCGATCGTGTTGGAGTCAATCAGTGCCAATCCTTCCAGCTTTTCCACACCGGTATAGCCAATCGCTGCGGCATTGGTGACCAATTGCTTACTGACAGGCTTCAGGTTAGCGGCACTCAATTCTGCTACCGTCAATTGCTCGATCGTCTTGCCAGCCGGAATTTGGGTCAGGTTAGCCGCATCGTGAATGTTGGTTGCGCCCTTCAGGTCAATCTCATAGATTAGCTTGTTAGAGCGGGTGGTACTGCGATCGTCTCGTTCCACGACTAAGAACTTGCCATTGCCCAGGGCAACCGCATCGCCAATCTTGTCAGTTTTGGCATTGCCACTCGCGCTAATGTCGTCCTGGACGTAAAGGTACTCGCCTGTCACCTGCTGTGTGACTGTATCAAATTCCAGAATGCGAGTGGTGCGGGAAGCCCGCGAGGCTGTGTCTGCGGTAGAGTCGGGATTGTCGATAGCGCTCTGAATAAAGGCGTACAGTTTTGTGCCCTCTAAAGCAACTGCTTCAAATCCACGATTCGATCGCCGTTGGGCATACACCGCTGGCAGAACCGGAGTGCCAAACTCGCCACCTTCGGTCGGTGCGCCTTCTGGAATGAAGCGATCGATCAGTTTGCCTGTGCTGTCAAAGTGATAGATTGCAGGGCGATACTCGTCTACCAGCCAAAAAGTGCCATCTGCGGCAACGACGATCCCTTCTGTATCAGCACCGAGCGGATCGTTGGGGAGTGGATTGCCAAACAAGTCAACCGCCACCTCATCGGTGTAGGCTGTTCCGGCTGCGCCACTTTGCAGGTTAGGCAAACCTGTGATGGGTGTTCCGTCAGCACGGCTAAGCTTGATCTGCTCGGTGATGCTAATCTGCCCGGTGCTGCGATCGAGTTCAAACCGTACTAGTTCTGGCTGGAAGTGAGGCAGGGCAAACGGCCGTTCGTTGCCAGGAATCGCAGGATTCAGGTCTGTGGGTTCGCCATTAGGGCCGCGATCGGTCGTCGTAATAAACTTAAGGTTGCCATCTGCCGTAGTTCCCTCAAAAAATAACCCTGAAAATCCGCCCAACAAAATGTCTTGTCCGGCTGTGGTTTGGCTAGGATTGCTGGGGTTTGTGGTGCAGTGGTGCCGAGGAGAGGGCGATCGTTAAACTCGTAAGTGGTGACTGTTGGGGTGCCCTTACTAAAGTCCTTCAAGCCCAGCGGCAAAATGTTCGTGACTTTGGCAGTGGCAATGTCGATCAGGGCGATCGCATTGTTTTCCTGAAGCGTCACCCAGGCTGTCTTCCCATCGGCTGAGACGGTGATGTACTCTGGCTCCAAGTCCTGCGCGACCGTGGCGTTCGGACCCGTAATTCGCACGCCTTTGCCCTGAAGGTCAGACTTGAGAGCATTGAAGCTCTCAAAGCCCGCCGTTGTAGCAGTGGCGGCAGACACCCCATGCGACAAGTCAATAATGCTGACTGACCCAACCGGATCGACCGAATCTGGCTGATTGTAGCTACTGGGTTCTCCCTCGTTGGCCACCAATACCTTCTTGCCATCCGGCGTGAAGGTGAGCATATCGGGCACGGCTCCTACGGCGATCGCTCCCTGCAATTTACCCTGGGCATCAAAGAACACCACCTTGCCCGGATTAGTCCGAGGAGCCGCTTCTACGGCAACTGCAATCAGTCCGTTGCTAATGGCAACGCTATTGGCGCTACCTCCATAGGCAGACACATCCAAGGTCTGCACCAATTTGGGCGTACTAGGATTGCTTAAGTCCAAAACTTGCAGACTGGTGCCACCCGATACGACAAACAGCCGTTGGGTGGTCGAGTCATAGGCAGAAATCTCGGCTCCTGTACCGGCAAAGCCGCCGACTTTTTTGAGGCTACTGGCGCTGTCGGGCACAGCGGCTAGGGTACTAAAATCTTGAGAATTGGGGTCGTTGAGGCTAAATGCTGGCATAAATGCTTTATTTGTGCTGCGGATGAACTGAGCTTGATCTATTACTGTTCAGTCGCCTCAAAGCAGTCGCCGTCGAGGGCGATCGCCTTTCAGCAGATGCACGCTGAATGCGCTGGACAGAACGAGTCAAAAACTCGAACCGCTAGCTGATTCTGAACCTGAAGAGCAGCAGGTATTTGAAACCCGCGTTAGCACCGTACCATTTGTCTTCTTGCAGCGTTAAGTTTGCCAGAACACATCAATCATAAAGACTGTGTGAAGGGATACGTTTGGCAGATGTGTCTCTTTGAGGCAAGATCTGTGCTTATTCCACTTTCTTCCAACAGATCAAAAAAGGCGATCGCTCAAGTGGGCGATCGCCTTTTTTAAGGTTGTTATTCAGATAGGGATCTAGAAACCCCTTTTGAAAGAGAGGTTGGGTAAATAATCAGTAATTATTTTGCAGGGGGCTGCTGCATGGCATCACCCGGCTGCATATTGTCTTTTCGCATGGCATCACCCGGTTTTTGCATGGCATCACCAGGACTCATGGCATCACCCGGCTGCATATTGTCTTTTTGCATTGCGCCATCAGGACTTTGCGTAGAACTGCCAGATGTGCCAGGGCTGGTCGCAGGGGCGTCACTGGGTACAGTGGAAGGGGGAGTGGAGCCTGCTGAGCAAGCAGCCAAGCCAGAGATCAGTGCCAGTACAGCCATGAAGCCAAGTATCTTCCGATTCATAATTCTCCC
>JAAUOQ010000532.1 GCA_012034795.1 Leptolyngbyaceae cyanobacterium CRU_2_3 | reverse complement strand
ATCGCGCCCAACAAATTGCTGAAACCTGGGCCACTCTCCTAGCCCGCCGAGAATTGGGTGAGTCCTTGCAGGCGATCGCTGAAGATTTACAAATGCCCTATGAAACGGTGAAAACTTACGTGAAAAAAGCGCGCAAAGCGGCGTTGGAGTAGGTTTCCTGATCAACTCAATCGGCAGTTTTGGGTGGAGAGGGCGCTGTCTGCCAGTCGCGATCGCCAGATTGAGCAGGATGAGGCGGATTATGAGCTGCCAAGTGTGACCCTGTGATGGCGCTGAAAGTGGCAGAATTAGAGAAACTACTGGAGGGATAGGCAATGGTTGCAACTGTAGAAAGCCTGACGCTGGAGGAATTTTTAGCGCGTCCCGAAACAAAACCAGCCTCTGAGTTTATTGATGGAAAAGTGAGTCAAAAGCCAATGCCTCAAGGAGAGCACAGTACGCTTCAGAGTGAATTATGCGAACGCATTAATCAGGTGGCAAAAACTGAGAAACTTGCCTATGCCTTTCCAGAATTGCGCTGCACCTTTGGCGGAGCAGCGATCGTGCCTGATGTGGCGGTGGTCAGATGGGACAGAATTCCTCGCACTGATTCCGGCAGAGTCGCGAATCGATTCAATCTTCATCCCGATTGGGCAATTGAAATTCTTTCACCAGATCAGAGCCAAACTAAGGTGCTGGGCAACCTGCTCCATTGCTCGGAACACGGAACAGAACTCGGCTGGCTGCTTGACCCGGAAGAGGAGAGCGTCTTGATTGTCTTGCCGGAGCAGCGGGTGCGCTTGTTGAAAGGAACGGCTCAGTTGCCGATTTTGAGCGGGATTGCGCTAGACCTAACGGTTGAGCAGGTGTTTAGCTGGCTGGTCTTTTTGGAGGCAAGTTCTGATGATTAATCCAGATGATTCTGCGTTGATGTTAGCGCTTACGCATTGTCTCTTTGATTAAGGTTTTTAGTTCTTGAATTTCCATAGTCTCCTCTATGCGATCGGGCTTTGTCGTTTTATAAGCTTGTCTCTATTGTCTTCCGCCTTCCATCTTTTCTAATTGCTGCTGTGCCCATTCTCGCAGTTGCTCGTCGGGATCGTTGATGGCGCGATCGTGTAGGAGGGCGATCGTTTTTGGGTGAGTAGGATAGTGTTCGATGATCATTTCCAGCGCCAAAAAACGAACATTGAACCTGTATCGGAGTTCAGCGGGATGGTAATCTATATCCGGTTCTTCAGAAGGATCATTAGTAGCCCGATCAGCTAAAAGTTCATATACATCATCTTTTCCTTTCCAGTTCCTTACCAGCTCTTCAACTGCTGCTTTCCGCAAATACTGATCAGCATCAAAGATGCAGTTTTTTACAATAGGTAAGGTTCTTGGGTCATCTCGCCAGTTCCTTGCTAGTGCTCGCATCGCTTCTCGCCTTCCTGAAAGGTTCCCTGGATTTTCTGGAGAAGCTAAATCTATAAGTATGGACAGAATATCTGGGTCATGCTTCCAATGATTAGAAAGAGCGATTACTGCTGCTTGCTTTGCAGCCCAATTGTTAGATTTCAATACACCTTTTAGCCACAATTGTACATTAAGATCATCTTTCCAAAGAGACGCAATTTCCTTAACAGCTTTACTGATAGTACGCCAAATATCAGGGTCAAGACCAGGCTTTGAAGTCCAATCAATGTGCTCAAAAGATGCCAATTTTTTTAACCGAGCTAGCAAAGTAGCAGAAGTATCGTAGATTGATTGATTGTTTTTGACTTCTGCCAAACACCGAGATGCTAAAAATAAATTTATAGTTTGAGTTGCTTTAAACGTTGAATTAACAGTGGCTGAATCAATACTATATGACGCTTGATCGAGCAAAAACTTAATCAACTGACCTGTAAATTTAGGGTCAATGATCCCGCAGACTAGCTGTAATACCTCATGCCAAGTTTCATCTTGCCAGTGCTGTCCAAATATCTCATCTCGCAGTTGTTCAAAATTAATGAATTTCTGCTTCTCAAATCGATTCACAATTTCTACCGCACAAAAATATTCTAAAAAGGTACGATGAACAAAACCATAGGTATCCGCACCACGATAGCAGAGGATAAAATTGCGTTCTCGTAATTGTTGAATCAAGAGATTTGCTTTTTCGCGCGGTTCACTGAAACCTTGATCTCGCAGATAATCAGTCAATACTCGCGTCAACCGATCGACCCCAATCAAATTCCCTTTAGTCCATCCTCGCCTGCCTGCATCTCATAGGCAATCAGCCGCAGCATCTCCTGTTTTTCCCGTCGCCCGATCGCATCCATTGGCAACTGCAACCGCTTGTGATCCACATCCCAGTGGTACAGCAATACCCGTGAAGCCTGGTCATACAGGTCAGCCCGATCGCGCGGTAACTCCTGCCGTCGATTCAGGATTGCCATCATCGTCAGCAGCAGCGGATTGTCTGCCAGGTTTTGGATGGCTTTGGAGTTGGCGATCGCATCCTTCAACCGTTGCTTCAGCCGTGTCTTATCAGCATCGCTGCCCATTGCCAGGTCATACCAGCGATCGATGAACTCATGGATTTCGGTTTCGTCCAGCGATTGGATCGTGAATTGACGGAATCCAGCATGTTGAAAGCGTTCTGGGTTGTAGCCGATGATCCGCGAGGTGACTAATACTTTAGCTTGGGGATACTGCTGGGCAAAGCGGATGATGTCATCAATGACGGTGGATTGAGTAGGGCGATCGAATACCTCATCTAGTCCATCGAACATGACGAGCGTGGATTGCTCTAGCAAATGCTGATGGAGTTGCTGTGGGTCAAACTGCCAATCTGCACCGCGCCCGCGATGCAGAAAGTCCAAGAAGTTTGTCGATTGAGCCAGCACATAGTCTCGCAGCTCAATCAGCAGGGGCAGGGTTTCTGTTTTGCCCTCGACCCATTCCAGGGCGAGATATTGCAACAGGGTAGACTTTCCGGCTCCTGGATCACCCAGAACGATCGCCTGTTGAGACTCTGCTATTGCCTCTAGCACTTTCCGCGAGGG
>JAAUOQ010000531.1 GCA_012034795.1 Leptolyngbyaceae cyanobacterium CRU_2_3 | reverse complement strand
AATTCTGGCTCTAAAGCATTGAATCGCAACCCTAGCTCATGTTGCTGCATTCGTAAATGAAACCGGTTGCCCCAAGTTAAGCGTTCCTGCTGTGCAGCAGCGATCGGCACATTTAACTGATCTAGATAAATATGCTGAAATTTGCGGGGACAGGTCGTAAACAGGTTAAGCAGCCCTTGAGAGAGATGAAGCATCGCTCTTTTCACCTCCTTTCGCTAAGACAAACACTTTTTGTGAAGACAGTCACTCAGACGAGTGACTCAAACGAGTGACCCAGGCGAACACTTTGCCAAAACGAACACACTGCCTTGATTGCCACGCCCAATTCGCAGGTCATCATCTAGATAGGTGATATCGAGCCAGCCTTTTTGCTCCCGGTTTGTAATACTAAAGTCGATCGCCCTAAATTTACCCCCCGTTGCTACTTGCTGGATAAAGTTCTCAGCAGATTGATATTCTACTAACCGTTGCAAGCCGATAATCGATCGCTCAAAATTCACTTTGACTCGTCTTTCTGAGACAGGCTGAAAATTTGCTGAAACGCTGACCAATCCTTCCAGATAAGGCAAACCATAAATCTCAGCAATATTGTAAATCTTGGCGGTTTCTACCTGGATATATTGGTAAATTTGCCCCAGTTTCAGCAGGGGAATTTGATCAATTCCCAGCAGTTCCTGACTCGTGGTATAAAGCAATCGCCAGTTACCATTGAGTTTGTCTGGCGCTTCTAGGGGGCGGAGGATCGGGTTATGGTCTTCCAGGTGGGAGACAGCCGATAAGATTGCCTGTCGATCCATCTCAGATGCCAGCAAACCCCGATTTTTGCCTGCGATCGCTTCTAACAAAGCCGTCTTACCCAGCATATTTGCTCATCTCCGATTTAAACTTATGATTAAGATTGGGCAACCTAGTAAGAGTCAAGATGTAGCCTGATCTGTGCTTTAGATAAAGTTCTGTTTCGGAACCTTCTCGAAAGGGCGATCGACAGTTAATCTTGACAGGCTAGAAAAAGTAAGATAACACTATCGAAACGATCAGTTATCTTACAGTGTGCCTGATCGACGTAGACCCAGTATCTATGCCCAAGGTTAAGCAAAAAGTGAGAGAGATGATTGAGGTTGAACATGCATAATCCTGCATTATACGAAGTTCCTCGCAACCAACCTGCACCGGTCATCCCCCCTCAGAGGGATGCATCGATTCTAGACTGGCTAGAAGGCACAGGCCGCTTGCTGTCGCGTGACGCAACTTTGGGTAATGACTACCGTGACGATGAGGAAGAAATTAATGCGCTGATGGCTGGAGAAGATAATTCCTTCGAGATTGATGATGATGATGATGACGATGCTCTTGATTTAGATGATTAAACTTCATATATTCTTCATAGAGGAGAAATCGTCTAGAGTTGTTCCAAAATCTAGATCTAGGCAAAATTTGAGCTTTAGCGCTTTATGAGGTTTAGCTCTAGGCTAGACAAAAGTTTTGATTTAGGGTAACCGAATTTCCGAAGAAACGCTAAATGCCTTTGTAGTGTGTGGTGTGAAGTGGAGTGACTAAAACGTGGATGCCAAACTAATTCCGGATGGACGTGTAGGTCTTTCGGGTAACCATCTGTTCCTAACCTTGAGTGCTGGACTCAGTATTGCCTCTTTAATAGGGGACTGGATCTCCGGACGAACATTGCTCTCAGGTATAGGATTGACCCTACCGTTGCTGGTTTCGGGGCTGCTGGCTGCTGGAGCAGGGCATTGGGCTGTCCCCCTCCTGCGGGATCTGAAAGCAGGACAAGTGATTCGCCAAGATGGTCCTCAAGCACACTTGAAAAAATCAGGAACGCCCACGATGGGGGGTGTCTTTTTTGTGCCTGTTGCAGTCTTAGTAGCCCTGCTGTGGACTCAGTTTGCTCCCAGTGTTCTTGCCGTTTCGGCTTTGACGATCGCCTACGGAGCGATCGGCTGGTTAGACGATTGGCAAATTCTGCGTCGCAAGTCTAACAAAGGTATTTCCCCAGGGATGAAGCTGGCACTGCAAATTGGCTTTGGACTGCTGTTCTGCCTGTGGATGTTTTTGACTCAGCCAATCAGTATCACAACGTTAATCTTGCCATTTGGCTTGTCTCTGCCCTTGGGTGTCTTGTTTTGGGTACTAGCTGCATTTGTCTTGGTTGCAGAAAGCAATGCCACAAACTTAACAGATGGACTGGATGGTTTGGCAGGCGGTACGGCTGCGATCGCTCTTCTAGGTTTGGGAGCTTTGATTGCCCCCACTTCGCCAGATTTGATGGTTTTCTGCGCTTGTCTGAGCGGGGGTTGTTTAGGTTTCTTAGCCCATAACCACAATCCTGCTCGTGTTT
Source organism: Leptolyngbyaceae cyanobacterium CRU_2_3 (assembly GCA_012034795.1). Lineage (GTDB taxonomy): Bacteria > Cyanobacteriota > Cyanobacteriia > Elainellales > Elainellaceae > Drouetiella. Next base: position 658 of record JAAUOQ010000531.1, on the reverse strand, counting down.
TTATGGGAGATACAGGTTCACTGGCATTAGGGGGCGCTTTAGCAGCAGTCGCGCTTTTAAGCCACTCCCTGTTTGGATTGCTGATTCTGAGCGGCATTTTTCTGGCAGAAACGCTTTCAGTGATTGCTCAGGTTGGCTATTACAAAGCAACTAAAGATGCTAATGGTATCGGCAAACGGTTGTTTAAAATGGCTCCCCTTCACCACCATTTTGAACTAACGGGTTGGTCAGAAACTCAAGTTGTCTCTCGGTTCTATATGATTGGCGGGCTTTTAGCAGTATTTTGTTTACTGAGCAATTAGTGTCGATTCGGTAGTGCAAATCATCCGAGATGAAGCATTGATCCAAAATTTCTTCATAAACATCTGTGCAAACAAAGGGGTTGAACCGTACTCAGCCCCTTTGTTTATGGTTTGTGGAGTTTATTTGGGAGCCAATTATCAACCTTCTGGCATTAATGCTGCCGATCGATGCCTGATGAAAGAGCATCTTTAGTTGACCCTGAACCCTGGTTAAGGATAACTTGAGGATTGATCACACTTAAAGGGATGGAGCGATCGCCCATTCAGTGAACATCATCATGTCAGGGTATTCATTGTGATTAGGAAAATCCTGTTTCCAGGCATCCTGCTGTCCTTAGCTCAAATTTTTGGCAGCA
>JAAUOQ010000530.1 GCA_012034795.1 Leptolyngbyaceae cyanobacterium CRU_2_3 | reverse complement strand
TAGTGAGGCACTTGAGGCGCAGTATGGAAGATGCGGCTGACGCCATGCCCAACAAAATCTCGCACAACTGAGAAGCCCTGAGCTTCAGCATATTCTTGAATTGCTGCCCCAATGTCACCAATTTTGCCACCGGGCTTCACAGCACGGATACCGCGCCACAGGCATTCTTCAGTTACTTCAACCAGTTTGCGGGCGATCGCTGAAGGTTCCCCCACAAAGAAAGTGCGGGAAGTGTCACCGTGATAGCCATCGACTAAAGGGGTCACATCAATATTGATAATGTCGCCAGATTGGAGAATCTGTTTGGCATTGGGTATGCCATGACAGACTACCTCATTCACACTGGTGCAAATGGATTTTGGAAAAGGGTTGTCGCCACCCGCCGGATAACCGAGTGGTGCGCTTTTTGCCCCTCGTTTTTGCGTCCACTCTTCAGCCGCATCATTTAATTCCAACGTGCTGACTCCAGGCTTCACCAGAGGTTCTAGATAATCTAGCAGCGAAGCAGCGACCTGCCCTGCCTGACGCATTTTTCAATTTCTCGGCTGGATAATAAGATAATTTGTTCGTTATCCATGAATCTGTAGGGTTCCGCTATCGCACCAATGTTACTTTACCTAATTTAGCTTTATTTCACCGGTGTGATGTAGGTCAAGTCAGCGGGTAGGCTCATCGGTAGGCTCACTAGACTATATTCTCGGATAGAAAACATTGGGGCACAAAGCTGCCATGTAGCCCATAGGGGACATGGTGTTTTAAAGTCAGTTTTGCCAGCGGTTCTCGAATATCCTGGGCATCATGAATCACAAGCTGCGATCGCTCCAGTTGTCCGTTAAAGGTGAGCGTCAACAGCCAGCCATCGTCTTCAGCTTGCCCATTGTTAGATGGCCCATTGTTAGATGGCCCATTGTTAGATATCCCATGAGATCCTGTTTGGGGACGGGGCACAAAGATCGGCTCACCCGTAAAGCCGTGCGGTGCAGCACTCCAAATCTGGCGATCGCCTGAGATCACATCTAATTTAAGCAGAGCTTGCAGCGGTGCATTGCCCTCTGCCGAGTGCCCTGCCCCCAAGTAGACATAACGGTAGTCCCGTCCCACATACTCAGGATGCACCACTGGAAATTCACAGCAGCGGCTTTCCATCAGATGTTGTTCAACCGTTTGACTGTTCAGGTCAAACTGGAAGCGCCAAAGCTGCCCTGGAGCCAGCAGCGAAAACTGGACGTCTCGATAGTCTTGATGGGGATCGATCGTTGGAAAATCGGCGTAGCAAATTGAATCGACATAAAGCAAGCCATCCTGCTCAAAGGCATTGGCATGGTGAAACACAAAACCTGCCTTCACTGGAATGATGCGCACAGGCTCTGAGCCATACCTAGGAATAATAATGACCTGAGTTGGCTGGTTGGGTTGCACCTGAAGGCACTGTCCGGCTCCTCGCATCCCCATGACAAATGGGATGGGATTGAAGCTCATAGGAGCCTGAAAGAAAATGCAATAGTGAGGCGTAATCGCAAAATCATGCATGAACGCAAACCCAGGGACAGCATGGGTCTGCTTTTGTACCAATTTACCAGAGCAGTTAAACTCATACAGCCTAATTGTAGTCGAGAGTCCAGGGCTAATGGCAAAGTTGACCAGACGGGGTTGACCCTGATCAAATTCGCAAGCTGGATCAATCCGGGGATGCGCCGCAAACGCCGAACCAGGCTGCAAGGCACCGTCCAGGTAGTCCAGCCCGATCGTTTCCAGAGTATTGGGAGAGAGGCGATGGGGTTCGGCGGCTTCCCAAAGCGCCAGCAGCTTATCTCCCCAATAGAGAATATTAGTATTGGCAATGTTTTTCAGCCGCAGATCGAGGGCGTTGGCTAGCCAACCTCCTGGCTTCTGGGTGCCAAATACCCCCCGATAGAGAATCTTTCCAGCTTTTTGCTCTTCTACAAAAGGCTGCGTTCTGACAAACCGATTGCGAAAATGGACGCGCCCTCCAGAGAAAGTAAAGGCACATACCATACCATCGCCATCAAACGGATGATGGATGCGTTGTCCATTCACATCTAATAAACCAGGACCGTTGCGGAACAGCGTTCCGTTGAGTTCCTCTGGAATTTTCCCTGCAATTTCGTCAATCCAGTAGTCGTATTCTTCAGGCAGCGATCGATATCCTTTTTGCCATTCCCGAAGATCATAGGAAACCGAAGCTCCATCCGACGGAGGAGTTTGCTGAAGCTCTCTCTGCATAGGTACCCTGTGATAATGCCTTGTAATAATGACTTGTATTTTCTGGTAGTTAGTTCAAGCTGCATTGAAGATCAAGGATACGGATATCCGCTATCGATTCAGATCATCTTTATCCGCTCGTTTTTAGCAGAGGCTGGTTTATTGCCGCATCTCCACAACAAGCTCTGGCTCTACCCCTGGAACTGGTGCAGTTTCTAAGGGTGAAACAGTATGAGGGGGTAGTGACGGTACACTAACTCCAGCGACCGGCATTTGAGCCTGTGAATCTGGCAGCCATCCCAGTAGGGGCAAAGGTAGTAGAGTCGTGAGATTGGTGATGACGACTAACAGCCATAACCGATCAAAGTTGGCTTCAGTCACGCCTAAGCCATGCATCAGCCATGCTCCTAGCTCGTAGGAAAGAAACCCCGCTGAGTTATAAATCGACATGAGCAGCGCAAACAGGGTAGCCTCAATGCCAGGAGGACAGAGCCGTGCTGCCAAAATCAGCACAGGCATAAAGGCAATCTGCCCCATCACAGTGAGAACGAGGCTATCCCCCAAGCTAAACCAGTGGTCATCAATGCCGATCGCCCGATTCAAGTGGGTGACGAGGAGCAACGTTGTCATGCCAAGCGAGGCAGAAACCACCGTGCTCCAGCCAAACATTACCCGCATGGGGATGGACTTGAGAAAACGCTGGAAGACCCAAATCCCAAGTAAGGAGGCCAGGCTTGTCACCAGACGAACGCGCCCTAAAAACTCTGGCTGAAATCCTAGCTCATTGGTGGTGAAGAA
>JAAUOQ010000102.1 GCA_012034795.1 Leptolyngbyaceae cyanobacterium CRU_2_3 | reverse complement strand
CCCAGAAAGCCTCTAATCCGTAAAACTCTCGCTCTTTAGGCATAAAAATATGGACAATCACATCGCCATAGTCCATCAAAACCCAGGTACCTTCTGTTTGTCCCTCTACTCGCACCGGCAGGCGTTGCCAGTCAGTTTCTACCTGGTCTTCAATGGCACGAGCGATCGCTCTTACCTGGTTACTCGAAAGACCCGTTACTAAGACAAAGTAGTCAGCAATGTACGACACATCCGCCACTTGCAGCAACACAATATCGCTTCCCTTGCGATCGTCTGCGGCTTGAGCGATGGTCATTGCCAGTTGGCGGCTGTCCGCTTTGCGGTTGTCCTCTTCACTATTGGACTCTCGCCGCCTAGGAGGATTAGTCGCGCTATTGATCGCGGAAGAAGTTCGAGCTTGAAAAGCATTAAACATCAATAGATGAATTCTCCTTAAAAATCAAGGGTGATGGAACTGACTCAATCTGAAGATCCCAACAGTCTGTAATTTCCAACTTTTATCTCCCAATGCATCCGATCATAGTGAACAGACTTCAATTCGGGAATAGTAGGGTTAAGACTTTGTAGCTCAAGTGGAGGGGGTGAGGGATGAAATATGGGCTACGCACAGTTTTAAGTTTTGAATAGAAGATTGAGGTTTGTTTACAAAGCGGCTTGCTTCATACCCTATTTCGCCAGATCCACACCTGATTGAACTCGCTAGAAGCTACATCTAGAAGCTATATGAAGAGGAACTTCAATAACTTTAGTAGTCTCAGTAGATCGCCAAGCTCCAAAGAATCCTTATCAAAATCCTGTTTTTGGGGGGTGTGTCGCGCACCCCAAAACCCCATTGGCGATCTACTGAACCTGTTTAGTGGCTTGCATAAACCAGTTGCGCGTTAACAAAGCGCGAGGATGAATTAGCCATTGCTGATCCAGCAGGTATTGCAGGGTGTAATCGCAGGTCATCCAAACTGCTGCATTGAGATCTTGATAGCAAAGTTGACGGAGAGCAATTAGCTCCAAAGAATCTCCCCGTCCAGGTTCCAAAGAATCGGAGAGAAAGACCACACAACTCAAAGGACTCATACCAGGTCTGCCAAGCGTATGGTCAGCAATTGCGGCTAAAATCTCTGGGTCTTTGATACCCAACTCATCTCTGGCCACAATCGCGCTGACTTCTGCATGAAGCAAGTGTGGGTTCATTTCAGCGACTGGATCAATATCAATAGCTTTCTTTTCTTGACGAGCTATTTGCAGCAATTTTTGAGATTTGAAATACTTTGCCAGATCATGCATTAAGCCAGCTTGGGCAGCTTTATGTACATCTAAATTGTGAAATTTTGCCAGATCGATCGCAAGTTGCTCAACCCTCAGAATATGCTCAATCCGATCTTGGGGAACATTTTTCGATAGCCAGGCAAGGATGCGTTGACGAAACTCTGCGGGTGCTTCTCTCATGTTTTCAGTCCTGGGTTCTAGGAGGGTTAACTGAGGTTTTGACTGAAAAGAAAGCGCCACTCAATCAAGTTAGTTTGCCCTATTTTGAGCAACCTATTTTGAGCAACCTATCTTGAGCAGCCTATCGCAGACAATGATTCACACTTAAGAACTCAGTAGCAACCCGGTGTCACAAAGGGGCGTTCACTCAAGATTTTGAGGAGAGAGTTTATCAAAATTATTTTAACACGCATCCTATAGATAGGTCTTCTGGCAAGCCTTTGAGCTAAATTAACCCTCTGAAAAAATAAGGATCAAACTGCGACCTAGGCTACTGTTTAGCGCATTGAGGCGATCAGTGAATGCCGTATTCTCACGGTAGCAAAACGGTCTAGTAAATTAATAAACCTAGTGTTGAAGCCACATGCCAAACAGCGCTTCTTAAGCCGCCCAATCCAGTACTTCAAAACCTATGCGGATTCTGATTTATTCCTATAACTATTATCCTGAACCTATTGGCATTGCGCCTCTAATGACAGAACTTGCAGAAGGATTAGTAGCAAGGGGGCATGAAGTCAGAGTTGTGACGGGAATGCCTAACTATCCTCAGCGACAGATCTATCCTGGATACCAAGGGAAAATGTATTGCACCGAGGAGCGCAACGGAGTTGTGATTCAACGCAGCAGCGTGTGGATTCGGCCCCAGCCTGGCTTACTGTCTCGCATGCTGTTGGATGGTAGCTTTGTCCTTACAAGCCTGCTGCAAGCGTTAAGGGGATGGCAACCCGATGTGATCCTATTGACTGTGCCGCCCTTACCAATCGCTGTCCCTGCGACGCTCTTAGGCTGGTTCTACTCTTGCCCTGTGGTACTGAACTTACAAGATATTCTGCCCGAAGCTGCCGTGCATGTGGGACTCATCAAAAACAAGCAGGCCATTCGCGTATTCGAGGCATTAGAAAAGTTTGCTTACCGCACTGCTCACACCATTAGTGTGATTACCGAAGGCTTTACCGATAATCTGGTGGGCAAAGGAGTTGCGATCGAAAAGATTCGCTGCATTCCCAACTGGGTCGATGTCAAGTTTATTCGCCCGCTCTCAAAAGCCGATAACCCATTCCGGCAAATCCACAATTTGCAAGATAAGTTTGTGGTGATGTATTCCGGTAACATTGCTCTGACACAAGGGCTGAAAACAGTGATTGAAGCAGCGGCTCAGATCCGCCACATTCCCGAAGTGGTGTTTGTGATTGTGGGTGAGGCCAAGGCCCTAGATGACCTGTGGCAAGTCTGTGTTGAGCATCAAGTCGAAAACGTACTGTTGCTGCCTTTCCAACCTAGAGAGAAACTACCAGAGATGCTGGCTGCTGCTGATGTTGGACTGGTCATGCAGAAGAAAAACGTGATTGGGTTTAATATGCCTTCTAAGATTCAGGTGCTGTTGTCCAGTGGTCGCCCGATCATTGCCTCTGTGCCCTCCACAGGAACAGCCGCAAATGCCATTCGTCAGAGCGGCGGCGGTGTGGTTGTTGAACCAGAGTGCCCCGATCGACTTGCTGAAGCCATTTTGGACTTACATAGCCATCCTGCCAAGGTAGAAGCGATCGGTGAACAGGGTAGACGCTACGCTATGTTGCATTACTCGGCTGAGCAAGCCCTCAACCGCTACGAAAAGTTGTTCTATGAAGTGACGGCTACTTCTGGAGTTCGGCAAAGATATCGCCCCAGGTTCCGTCAGAGAATTCCATTCCAGACGCCCTATCTGTTGATTAATTCCTTAAGGAGATTCTACAAAAGCAAAGCCAGCTTAGGGTGAGCGTCTCGCTTACGTCGCGAGGCAAGATGCCCGCACTACAGCTTTGAAACTGGGAGATTCTTTCTCGAAAATCTCCTAAATTAATCAAGAGATTAATCACTATAACTTTCTCCTGATCCCCAACCGTTCTATAGTGGAGTTGCTGCGTTGGATGCATTAGCTCACCGTGAAAGCAATTACTCTGCTTGGTTCCACTGGCTCGATCGGCACACAGACCTTGGATATTGCAGCCCAGTATCCTGATCAATTTCGGATTGTCGGTTTAGCGGCACGGAGCAATGTGGAGTTGCTGGCTCAGCAGATCCGCCAATTTCGTCCTGAGATTGTGGCGATTTGCGATGCAGCACAGCTATCTAATTTGCAGGTAGCGATCGCCGATCTCACCCCTCAACCCATTCTCCTGGCGGGCGAAGAGGGCGTTGTGGAGGTGGCACGCCATGGCGGCTCGGAGGTCGTCGTCACAGGTATTGTGGGCTGTGCCGGGTTGCTACCCACCATCGCTGCCATTCAAGCTGGAAAAGATATTGCCTTAGCCAACAAAGAAACGTTGATTGCTGGAGGACCCGTCGTGTTGCCTCTGGTGCAGCAGCATGGCGTCAAGCTCTTGCCCGCCGACTCTGAGCACTCGGCCATCTTTCAGTGTCTTCAGGGTATTCCAGATAAAGGACTGCGGCGGATTCTCCTCACTGCATCAGGTGGGTCATTCCGTGATCTGCCTGTTGAAAACTAGCAGAAGTAACGGTTGCAGATGCCCTCAAACATCCCAATTGGTCAATGGGTCGCAAAATCACGATTGACTCAGCTACCCTGATGAACAAAGGGCTGGAAGTGATTGAGGCTCATTATTTGTTTGGCATGGACTACAACGATATTGATATCGTTATCCATCCTCAAAGCATTATCCACTCACTGATTGAGCTTCAGGACACCTCTGTGTTGGCGCAACTAGGCTGGGCAGATATGCGGCTCCCCCTATTGTATGCCTTGTCCTACCCCCATCGGATTTACACCAACTGGGAGCGCCTGGATTTAGTGAAAGTGGGCAGCCTCACTTTTCGTGAACCTGATCATCAAAATATCCCTGTATGCAACTGGCCTATGCGGCTGGACGAGCGGGGGGCACTATGCCTGCGGTGTTGAATGCTGCCAATGAACAGGTTGTAGCCCTGTTCCTCGAAGAAAAGATTGGCTTCCTGGATATTCCCCGCTTGATTGAGAAGGTATGCGATCGCCATCAATCTCAGAACTCCGCTCACCCAACTCTGGCAGATATTTTGGCAGCCGATCAATGGGCCCGGCAAGCAGTGATGAACGCTAGCGAAAAGCTGAGGAATGCTCCTGTAGTTTTAACCTGAGTTGCTTTACATTGAATCTCAGTAGATCGCAAAGCTCCAAATACTTCTTTCAATATCCTTTTCCGCCCTCGCAACGGGCGGAAAAGCAGGATATTTGGGTTTTTAGGGCGCGCGACGCGCGCCCTAAAAACCCATTGTCGATCTACTGAATCTTGCTTTGGCTGGTATAGTCCCCAAACTGAAGCTTGGGGACTGAGTTTGGCTGAGCGGTTTGGTCCAAAGCCCTCTTAATGGAATAGTTTGCAAATATCTAGGTTTGAATTAAGCTGGAATTATCAGCTTCTTGAATATATTTCTCAATAAGTTGGATAAATAGTATCGATAAGTTTTGCTTGAAAATCTTATGAGTATTTATGGGCACCTTGATTGATATTGATGGGGATTAGGGATAAGTAAACCCCTAACCTAAAAATTGCTATCTAAAAAAGGCTTGTTATTTGCCCTTCCGCCTTTGCCTCTTAGTTACCCTTCTGCAAGACAGGGTTCAACATTTGGCAATGACATGAGTCTTATCAACAAGAATCTTTATCACTTAATTCAGGTTTAGACTAGAGGAAACTCCATGAAATCAGACCGCTCTTTCGCTGGAACAGAAGTCTCAATTGTCCGAAGTGATCGCTGGCAAGCTTATCAACGGCTGCAAGAGTTAGATATACCTTGTGCCTGTCCTTCAGATGGCAGTTTTCAAGCTAACTTAGATACGCCTTTAGCCGCTATTCAACTTTGGAGCGTCATGAGACAATCAACCATTTCCCGGCGAGGATTATGTGACTGGCTGAATCGGTGCTGGAAATTATCTTCTAGTAGTTAGTTCTTAAATTGAGTAGTTTAAGTAGTGATTAGCGGGTATTGAATTCAATTACCTTGCTTACCTGTCAACGTTTACCTGTCAATTTTCCTCCTAGACTATGAGCAACCCTAAAAGCGATCGCACCTCAGATTTTCAGTTAGAAGGGCGTTTCCTAGGCTTTGCAGCCGAACCAGGCAGCTATAAGCTGAAATATATCCGGCTTGCCACTGCCACAGGCGAACAGCACATTAAGCTCCCCAAAGAACTGCGAACTAGCCTCTATCGTTCTCTGACACCGGGAGAATGGATACAGGTGATGGGGGTTGAAAAGCAAAATTCTGAGCAAGATCGGGTGAAGTTGAAAGCGTATCAGGTGCTAACCATTGAGCCTGCGACCGCACAGCGACAAGGGTCAGCACAGCAACAAGGGTCAGCACAGCTAGCGATCGCATCTCCTCCCCCCCCCGTCACCTCTGCCAAATCTGTTACCCCTGCCAAATCTGCCTGTATTTTGATCTGCCAAAAGTCGGATTGCTGCAAACGAGGGAGCCGTGCAGTAGCCAATGCCTTACAAGCTGAATTAAGCGATCGCGGTTTAGCGGATCAAGTTACTGTCAAAGCAACTGGCTGTATGAAACGTTGCAAAGAGGGAGCTAACGTAATTATGCCCGATAAAAGCCGCCACACCCAGGTTCGTCCTGGAGAAGTCGCCACTTTAATCGATCAGCACGTACCTGCATTGAAATCAGCAGCACTCAAGGGTTAAATGGCTGAGGGCTGACGCTCTAGAAGAGTGTACTGGCAGATCCGTCCAGCGATTCAACCGCATTTGCAGATTAACGCTTAGAGAGTAGCTATGATTGTTTAGGATTGAGAAAGCTGCCTTCTCAGAAAATATCTTGCATAAGTAAGCCTTAAGCAAGCAGCGATCGCCATCTCTAGCTAAAGCTAACTGTAAATCAGAACCCCAACGACCGAATCTATGTACCTATCACTCTGGCCTGGCAAACCCTACCCCTTGGGATCTGCTTGGGATGGAAAAGGAACCAATTTCGCGTTGTTCTCTGAAAATGCAACGGGCGTTGAGTTATGCCTGTTTGACAAGAAAGGGCGGGAAACACGTCTTTCACTGACCGAAGTCAGCAATTTTGTCTGGCACTGCTATGTTCCTTCAATTGGGCCAGGACAACGGTACGGATTCCGGGTACATGGCGAGTATGCCCCTGAGCGAGGCTATCGATTCAACCCCAACAAGCTGTTGATCGATCCCTATGCTAAGGCGATCGAGGGAGATATTAAATTTGGCAAAGAGATTTTTGGCTACGACTGGGATCACCCCGACTTGGATCTGTCTTTTTCCCACGATGACAGTGCCCATCTCATCCCCAAGGGCATCGTAATTGATGAAACTTTTGACTGGGAAAACGATTTACTGTTGCAAACCCCTCGGCATGAGTCAATTATTTACGAATTACATCCGAAAGGCTTTACTCAGTTGCATCCCGACATTCCACCGGAGCTACGGGGCACCTACGCAGGCTTAGCGCATCCGGCCGCTATTTCCCATCTGCAATCGTTAGGCATCACAGCCGTTGAATTGATGCCGGTTCACCATTACCTAGCGTATCCGGGACATTTGCAGGGTAAAGGCTTACGCAATTACTGGGGTTACGATTCGATTAATTACTTTGCCCCCTACTCTGGCTATAGTGCTAGCGGCAACGCCGGACAGCAGGTGACAGAGTTTAAGCAGATGGTGAAAGCCCTGCATCAGGCTGGAATTGAGGTGATTTTAGATGTGGTGTATAACCACACAGGCGAGGGCAATCAGCTTGGCCCAACGCTCTCGCTGCAAGGCATTGATAACACCTCCTATTACCGGGTCGTGGAGGACGATTTCCGCTACTACATGGATTTCACCGGTTGCGGTAACTCCCTCAACGTCAGACATCCGCAAGTCTTGAAACTGATCATGGATAGCTTGCGGTACTGGGTGCTGGAAATGCATGTCGATGGCTTCCGGTTTGATCTAGCTTCGGCGTTGGCCCGCGAGCTATATGCAGTCGATCGCCTGGCCGCTTTTTTGACATCATCCATCAAGATCCTGTCCTAGCAGATGTCAAACTGATTGCCGAACCCTGGGATGTAGGGGAGGGTGGCTACCAGGTAGGCGAGTTTCCGTTGCTGTGGTCGGAATGGAACGGTAAATACCGCGATACAGTGCGCGACTTTTGGCGAGGCGATGAAAGCTTGATTGCTGACTTTGCCTACCGGTTTACAGGTAGCTCTGACCTGTACCAAAGCAATGGACGCAATCCTAGCGCCAGCATCAACTTTGTGACTGCACACGACGGCTTTACGTTGCGGGATCTAGTCAGCTACAACGAGAAGCACAACACCGCTAACGGGGAAGATAACCGCGATGGCGAAAGCCATAATCGTTCCTGGAATTGTGGTGCCGAAGGCGCTACAGACGATCCTAAAATTTTGTCCCTGCGACAACGCCAACAACGCAATTTTTTGGTGACACTGATGCTGTCTCAGGGCGTCCCTATGCTGCTCAGTGGAGATGAGATGGGGCGATCGCAGCAGGGCAACAACAATGCCTACTGTCAAGATAACGAAGTTTCCTGGCTGAACTGGAATTTGCAGGAGGAAAATGAAGCACTATTAGACTTTGCCCGTCAGCTCATTGATTTTCGCCGCCAACATCCGACCTTTCGGCGTCGCAAATGGTTTCAAGGCAGGGCCATTCATGGGGCTACGGCCAACGACATTGCCTGGTTTAATCCAGATGGCAGCGCCATGCGCGAGGAGCAGTGGAATGAAGGTTTCGCCAAGGCGATCGCCATCTTCCTGAATGGCGAAGAAATTTCCACACCAGGGGAGCGCGGCGAACGCATCATCGACAACAACTTTCTGTTGTTTTTCAATGCTCACCACGCTCATCTAGATTTTTTCATACCAGAAGATCTGCGCTACTTGGCGTGGGAAACCCTGATTGATACGCAGGAACAACGATTTATGCAATATGGCAAACGCTACACAGGCAACCAGACAATCTCAGTGATGGAGCGATCGGTAGTGGTACTACAGCAATTGGGATAATCCTCTTCAGTGCTCTACCGCAAGAAGGATCTCGATTACATTTTTGTGACGTATTTTTGTAAAGGCTCAGGTTATTAAGGTTATTACAGTCCCGCTGTACCCTGCTCATTTACTGACTCCACCACCATGCAAATAGGCTCCTGGTATCAAGGCAATGGTCGCTGTACGTTTACGGTTTGGGCACCGCTGTTAGAGCAGGTTGCAGTTCACATTATTTCTCCCAAAGAGCAATTGATTCCTTTACAGCGGCAAGCCCAGGGCTACTGGCAAGCTGAAATCAATGCTGAACCTGGGACGCGCTATTTCTACCAATTGAATGGGGAAACCGATCGCCCTGATCCGGCTTCTCATGCCCAGCCTGAAGGTGTTCACAGGGCCTCAGCGGTAGTAGATCACCGTTTTACCTGGACAGATAGCGCCTGGAAAAACTTGCCCTTTGCCGAACTGGCCATTTACGAACTGCACGTGGGCACGTTCACACCAGAGGGCACATTTGAAGCTATTATTTCCCGATTATCCGATCTCAAGGACTTGGGCATCAACGCGATCGAGCTGATGCCGATCGCCCAATTTCCAGGTGATCGGAACTGGGGTTACGATGGCGTCTATCCCTATGGTGTCCAAATATCCTATGGCGGTGTTGAGGGGTTGAAGCGGTTGGTTAATGCCTGCCATGAACAGGGCATAGCTGTGTTTCTAGATGTTGTCTACAACCACTTAGGACCCGAAGGTAACTATATTTGGAGTTTTGCCCCCTATTTCACTAAAAAATACAGTTCGCCTTGGGGCGAGGGTGTTAATCTTGATGGGGCCCACAGCTACGGCGTTCGCAACTACTTTATTGAGAATGCACTGTATTGGTTTCAGCACTTTCACCTGGATGGATTGCGGCTAGATGCCACTGATAATCTATTTGACTTTGGTGCCAAGCACTTTTTGCAAGAACTAGCCGAAGTGACAGATCAGTTTTCTCGTCAGCAAGGGCGGAAGTTTTTATCTGACTGCTGAAAGCGACCTCAACGATCCGCGTTGGGTACGTCCGGCGGCGGCCGGTGGCTTTGGACTGGATGCCCAGTGGAACGACGACTTCCACCATGCCGTTCATTCGTTGGTCACAGGCGAATCTTTTGGCTACTATGGCGATTATGGCCAGCCAGAACAATTAGCCAAGAGCTACGCCAAAAACTTTGTTTATACTTGGGATTTTTCGGAACGCCGCCAGCGATATCACGGTAGCGACCCGTCTGATTGTCCGTCCAGCCAGTTTGTCGTATTCTCTCAAAACCATGATCAGATTGGCAATCGACTGAAGGGCGATCGCTTCTCCCATCTGATTTCATTTGAAGCGCAGAAGTTGGCCGCAGCCTCAGTGCTGCTTTCTGCATCGGTGCCGTTGCTATTTATGGGCGAGGAGTATGGTGAAATGGCTCCGTTTCTCTACTTTGTTAGCCACACTGATCCTGAATTGATTGCTGCTGTCCGTCAAGGCAGAAAAGCGGAGTTTGCAGCTTTCCATGCCGAAGGGGAAGCCGATGATCCAGAGTCAGAAGAAATTTTTCAGCGCAGCAAACTCAACTGGAATTTACGTCACGAAGGACAACACCAGATCCTTTGGCGGTTCTACCAAACTTTGCTGAAGCTGAGGCGAGAGGTTCCAGCGATCGCCCATCTCGATCGCAACAGCTTAGAGGCTTCAGCAATGCCCGCCGAGAAACTCATCAAGCTACGACGGTGGCATCAGAATAGCCAGATTTTATGCCTACTGAACTTTAATTCTCCAGCCTGTGCCAGTGACTTTGGCACTGCCTCCTGGCACCTGGAAGCAATTGCTGGATTCAGCAGCGGTAGTCTGGGGCGGCCAGGGTTCAGACCTGCCTGAAATGATCCCCACTGAGCGAGGGACTACAGTTTCCCAACAGTTCCTCACGGTTCAGCCTCAAAGTGTTGTGGTGTATGGCTGTAATTAGCAGCGATCGCAACTTTAGCTACAGATTTTATGAATTCTTCGTCATTAAAGTCACGGGGGGGGAGAACACTCTTTCCAAATTGCCCGGTATCCTGCAAAGTTAGAGGAACGTCCTCAAGATAGCCTGTGAGATAGTCTATATCAATTAACTCAACCTGAAATACAGTATTGCTGCCCTTGTATCCCTCCAAGGTACGGCTGAAGAAGACAGCTAAAGAGATCAGGCTGCTGCCCTCCAATTTTTCCAAAATCTAGAGAAAGTCTACGCCCCGCCATGATGCAAATTCCCTTAGCAACTTATCGAATTCAGTTTACTGCTGCTTTTGACTTTGAATCTGCTCAAGCGATCGTTCCCTATCTCGCTGAACTGGGAATCTCTGACCTGTATGCATCTCCCATTTTCACGTCTCGCAAAGGCAGTACGCATGGGTATGACGGGGTTGACCCGCTACAAATCAATCCAGAGTTAGGAGGACAGTCAGGCTTTGATGCATTACGGCAAGATTTGCGAAAGCTGGGATTAGGTTGGCTGCAAGACATTGTGCCCAACCATATGGCATTGATAGCCAAAATCATATGCTAGTTGATGTTTTGGAAATGGGCCAGATTCTCAATATCACGACTTTTTTGATATTGATTGGAACCACCCCTATGGCGGAATTCGAGGGCGAGTTTTGGCTCCCTTCTTGGGCAAGTTTTATGGAGATTGTTTGGAGAGCGGCGAGCTAAAAATTCAATATCAACAGCGAGGCTTATCGATCAATTACTACGCGATGAGTTTCCCACTGCGGATTGAATCTTACAGTCATGTCTTAATGTATGGCTTAGGACGATTGCGCGATAAATTAGGCAGAACTCACCCCTGATTTTTGTTTAAAGTTTTTTGG
>JAAUOQ010000101.1 GCA_012034795.1 Leptolyngbyaceae cyanobacterium CRU_2_3 | reverse complement strand
TCCTGCTCCGACGTCGCGCTGCGCGACGTGAGCACTACAAGGGTACTTTCAATACCGATTTAAACAGTATTCTAGGTACATCAGGGTTTAGGAGTTGGCACTGCCAAGCCCGTACGAAGAGTCTGTTGTGTTTTCAATTTAAATCGGTATAACTTACGCCATAGACTACTAGTGTGCTCATTCAAACCCGTTATATCGCCAAGGTACTGGGTCAACAGACTGACCATTGACATATAGCCCCCAATGCAAATGTGGCCCAGTAGCAGCCCCTGTTGATCCGACCGCACCTATGGGTTGACCTATCTGCACAAAGTCTCCCTCTTTGACATCAATCCGGCTGAGGTGAATAAAAATACTGGTCACGCCTTGACCATGATCAACGCCGATGGTGTTGCCATGCAATGTGAATCCATCTGCTTCACGCCCTACTAAAACCACCTTACCTGCGGCTGGAGCCACGACAGGGGAACCCGTTCCAGCCGCATAGTCTACGCCACGATGAAAATAATCCTGTGCGAACTCACCATTGTAGTAGCGTCGCACCCCATACACTGTGCTAATTTCACCTTGACTGGGACGCTGAAATTTACCATTCCAGAATTTCTCTGGAGATACGATCGCCTTAAAAGCATCCACTTTATCAAACTCATAGTCTGTGCCATCTGAGCCGCCGCCGCTCAGCCAAATGCTTTGGGTCGGAAAATCGCGATCGCGCAACTGCAAAGCCGTCGTTTTAGGCTCTCCAGTACCGTTCACTTGAATCCTGAACTGTCCTGGACGATCGAGCGGTGTGGTAGGCAGCAAAGCCCGAAACTGATGGGGAGCGATCGCAAAGGTCGGGTAGGTCTTTTGGTTCATCACTACAGTTGGCTGCGCTGCATCGGGTTGAGCTTCGTCTGTGGCATCAGTCTGGATGAAGACAGAAATGGTGTCACCAAGTTGAGGATTAGTAGGGCTAGCCTGCAACGAAACAATACTGCTCACAGCAGCACTATTTAGCACTGACAGGAGTGTCACTATGGCTAGAGAAACAATCCCCCAACGCCGCTGTGCCCAAAGCCATTGCTTCCACCCCATCCACCCATTCCAGCATTGTTCACCCAAACCACCCAGACAACTCAGACGACCTAACAGACGGTGCAAGGAAGAGATGCTCATAAGATTTAGTGAAGGTCAGCGTGAAGGCCAATGGACAAATAGATTATCACTCTAGACTAGGGATAATCATCCCAAGTCGAGCTATTCTCATTTTGGGACATCTGCCAACCTGAGATAGCGAACTTTGATTGATCTCCTGAAAGCCAATGCCTGGTAAGCTAATTTCCGGCTAAGTTCCCCAGTAGACTGCAAAAACTCGGTATCCTGTAGATTAGAAGACTTTAAGTTTCTTATCGTTAGAGTTGGAAATCTGTGCAAGAAGACTTTCGCCTGATTGTTGACCTGGTGGTGGTGTTGGCAGCGGCGGCCGGAGGAGGATTACTGGCAGCGCTGTTACGGCAGCCCGTAATCTTGGGGTATCTCGTAGGAGGGGCGATCGTTGGCCCCGCTGGACTGGGTTTAGTCAAAGAACTGATTCAAGTAGAAACCCTGGCACAGTTTGGTGCAGCCTTCCTCCTGTTTGCTCTGGGAGTCGAGTTCTCTTTCTCAGAGCTTAAGAAAGTTCAAGGCATTAGTTTGGGGGGCGGTACACTCCAGATTCTTTCGACTATCCTGATCACCACACTGATTTCAGTTGGGGTTGGGTGGGTGACTTCACCCACTCAGGGAGTCTTTCTAGGGGCAATTCTCTCACTGTCTTCTACGGCAGTGGTGTTGAAATGCTTGATGGAGCGCAATGAAACTGAGACAGCCCACGGACGGGTGATGCTAGGCATCCTAGTGGTTCAGGATTTGGCGCTAGGACTCATGCTGGCAGTGCTGCCTGCACTCAACCGTCCCTCCGAAGAAATTGGTATCGCTGTTGGCATTGCCCTGTTAAAGACCGGTTTGCTAGCGGCTGGCGCAGTGGTCGTTGGCATCTGGATTATTCCACCCTTCTTGAGGTTGCTGGCTCGCACCGAAAGCCGAGAGCTATTCCTGTTAGGTACTGTAGCTCTGTGCCTGGGAATTGCCCTGTTGACGGAATACATGGGTCTGTCGATTGAGATGGGCGCATTTATTGCTGGGCTGATGATCTCAGAAGTCGAGTACGCCGATCAAACCTTGACCTATGTGGAGCCAATCCGGGATATTTTCGCCAGCCTGTTTTTCGCAGCGATCGGTATGCTGATCGATCCAATTTTTATCTGGAACAATCTGGAGTTAATTCTAGGACTCGTAGGGTTGGTACTGCTGGGCAAGTTCTTAATCGTCACACCCTTGGTCAGAGCGTTTCGCTATCCACTGAAAACCTCGCTGATTGTGGGTTTAGGGCTAGCACAAATCGGAGAATTTTCATTCGTATTGGCTAGCAAAGGGCAAGTGCTGGGGCTGGTGTCTCGACGAATTTATCTGCTGATTTTGGGCACCACCGCCGTAACGCTAATGATTACGCCGTTTGTGTTGCGTCTGATTCCCGTACTGATGAATTGGGCAGAAACAGTGCCATGGATGAAGTCAATTTTGGACGGCAGTGATGAGCCTTGGGAAATACCGGAAAATTTACCCACCCAAGGTCATATCGTAGTTTGCGGCTATGGACGAGTCGGCCAAAATATTGTCAAACGGCTCCAGGTTCATAATCAGCTTGTGGTGGTGATTGACCAGTCGGAGCAAGCTATTCAGCAATTACGTGAGGCTCAGATTCCCTATGTCTATGGCAACGCGGCCAGTTTGCATGTTCTGGAATCAGCAGGGGTAGCTAGAGCTAAGGGATTGGCGATCGCCCTTCCTGATCCAATGAACACGCGTTTAACGCTAAAACGGGCATTGGAAGTAGCCCCTGATCTAGATGCGATCGTCCGTGCTACCCAAGATAAAGACATTGAACTTCTTTATCAACTGGGTGCTAAAGAAGTTGTACAACCAGAAATTGAAACCAGCCTGGAGCTTTCTGCCCATTTATTAACCGGGATTGGCGTGCCGATGCCAATCATCCAGCGAGAAATTCAGCAAATTCGCAGCTCTCATTACGCCGATCTGCAACCCGAACGCCCTGCCTATCAAATTTCTCGCGATCTCAAGGTGGCAGCACAAGACATGAACAGCAAGTGGTTCACTCTACCAGAAGGATCGCCATTGGTGGGCATGACGATCGAAGAAACCGATTTGCGTCGTCTGACGGGCGTTAGCCTCATGGCCATTCAGCGCTCGAAGGGCGAAGAGATTGATTACCCAGATGCCCAAGTCGCTCTGGAAACAGCCGATCGCCTCTTAGTTGTAGGGGAATCAGATGAACTGATCGCCTTTGCAGAACTGGCCAAAGGTGGCACAGCAATCCCCAGTGAAAATGCCTCTTGCCAATGGTTACTAGTCCCCGAAACCAGCTTAGCCGTAGGTCAGACTTTGGCAGAACTCCATGTCCGCCGACAGTTTGGGGTGTTGATCCAGGCGATTCGTCGGGAAGGCAAATTTATCCGCTTCCCCAATGGACAAAGCGATGTTCAAGCAGGCGATCGCTCTTGCTATGTGGCAGCTTTCATTCGATCGAACAAGCGAGTGCCTGGATTTCACCGATTCCAGAAGTAACAGCCCTGCAAATTCCTATGGCTGCCCTCAACGAACCGGTGCGTGAACCGGTGCGTGAATCTGTATCTTTAGTAGATGAGTTATAGAGGCGGTTTGGGAAAGCTCCCGTGAGCCGCTTATACTTTGGGTTTGACAAAAACGATCGCCTGCCGCCAAATGATCGTGGGTTGATCATAGTGATCAAATAAGCAGATGCAGTCAGGGTCTTGCCAGCGAATTTTTCCAGTGAGCAAGTCATTGGTCGTTAACTTTAGTTCAACTTCCCGTTCTTCTCGAATCAGGGTTTGAATTTGGCGAACGCTGGGCAGTCCAGTTTCTAGTTCAGTGGTCAT
Organism: Leptolyngbyaceae cyanobacterium CRU_2_3; assembly: GCA_012034795.1. GTDB lineage: Bacteria > Cyanobacteriota > Cyanobacteriia > Elainellales > Elainellaceae > Drouetiella. The sequence goes on along the minus strand of JAAUOQ010000101.1, from coordinate 7,353 downwards.
AAGTGATTCTGTATGAGTTTTTCTATGGATCTCTCTAGAAGTTTAAAGCTTAAGGCTCGTATGAGCGATCGGCAGAAAAAAAGCAACTGTGTCTTGAGTATGGCATTGCTATCTTCTATAAAACCCAAGGAAGAGCTTAAAATTTCGGTTTCAACGTATTCCCATTCTCAACTCATTTTCTCAACTCATTTTTTCTGGAACGGAGTCTTTCATGACGATCGAATTTGTCAAATATCATGGCTTGGGCAACGATTTTATCTTGATCGATAATCGGCATACCGTAGATCCGCTGCTGAGTCCAGAACAAGCAGTTCTGTGGTGCGATCGTCATTTTGGCATTGGCGCAGATGGAGTCATCTTTGCGCTACCCGGACAAGCCGACACGGATTACACTATGCGAATTTTTAACTCTGATGGCTCCGAGCCGGAAATGTGCGGCAACGGCATTCGTTGTATGGCAAGGTTTGTGGCAGATCTAGAAGGTCAAACAGCGACCTCAGAGCAGACTTACCGGATTCATACTCTGGCAGGCTTGATTTTGCCCCAACTCCAAGCAGATGGCAAAGTTACTGTAGATATGGGACTGCCACGACTCCTGGCATCTGAGATCCCTACTACCCTGGTAGCCCCTGATGAGAAGGTGGTTAACCAACCTTTAGCAGTGGCAGGACAGACTTGGGAAGTCACCTGTGTCAGCATGGGCAACCCCCACTGCATCACCTTTGTCGAGGATGTGGCAGCAGTGCCCCTAGAGGCGATCGGCCCACAATTTGAGCACCATCCAGGCTTTCCTCAACGCACCAACACTGAATTTATTCAGGTGATTAGCCGGAATTACCTGAAGATGCGGGTGTGGGAACGGGGAGCCGGTATCACTTTAGCTTGCGGCACAGGAGCCTGTGCGACGCTGGTGGCAGGTGTGCTAACTGGCAGATGCGATCGCCGCGCTACAGTCGAACTGCCTGGAGGTTGTCTCGATATTCAGTGGTCAGACGAACAACGCCTTTACATGACTGGCCCAGCCCAGCGTGTTTTTAGCGGTAGATTCGAGCAGTAGGGGCAATCGTCTGCACTTTTGCACTCTTATGTGCTTCGCGCTTGAGTAAAACCAGGATATTTTTGAAAGCTACTCCGCGTGGCTTTCAAAAATACCTCAAGCACTTTGTACTCCCTGCAACCGAAAATCGCTATGGTTGCACCCCCTTGCTTTAACGGCAGCGAACCCGCTGTTTCTGGATTTTTTGTTGCAGTGTGTCTGAAATGCCCAACATTGCCCCTTGATAGAGTCGATCGAACTCTCGCTGAAAATGCGCGGCCACCGTGGGATTAGTGATTACTAATAAATTCTCGTCATTTCCATAGTTGGCGGCATCGCTCCAGTTTTGGGAACCCGTAATCACAGTTTTCCCATCTACAATGCCCAGTTTGTGGTGCAGCAAATCGCCTTCTGGCAGAGTCGGAACCCCAACTGTTGTGATCGGTTGCCGCCAGGGACGGTTGCCTGCTTTGTAGCGGCAGCGATTGTCAGCCAAGGTTACACCCAACAAATCCAGCCCGCTGCTGTAATCTCGGTAGGCAAACTGAGGCTCGATCAGAGCACGGATTTGTACGCCTCGGTTACGTCCAGCTTCCAGCAGATTACTCAGCCGCTGATCAGAAAAGACAAAGAGTGCCATGTCTACGGTATGGGCAGCATAGCTGAGTGTTCTGCCGATTAACCCATTGACACTGTTCTCCCAGGAGAACCGAGGTGAAGTCGGAGAAAATTGAACAGTAATGGTAGAACCCGGTGCCAGCGAGAAAGTTTGGGGCGATCGATACGGCTTTTGCAGCCCGAATTTGCTGTCAGGCTGACCTGGTATACCTTCTCCCCACATGAGATTGAATTCCTCTGTGAAGCTTTGCGCCAAGTCAGGGCTAGCGATTTTTAACAGGTGATTGGCATTGCCTTGACTTGCAGGTGAAGAGAAATCGCCATGAACGTCCGAAATCGTCAGATTGGCTGAACCTAGAATGACAATTTTTCCATCTACCACGAGAAATTTATGGTGCATCAAGTCGCTGCCTCTAGACCCATCCGCTGTATCGTCTATCACTGGGATCTTCGCAGTCTTTAAGATCGCCATAGCATCGCCTAGAGCAATCTCATCGGCAGCCAGGCTACCGTCTTGATTTTGATCGACAAGTTGCACGAACTCCTGATATTTTTGCCGATCGCGCTCGGTCAAGTCTGCTATTTCTGAAGGTGTAAGGCTGCTCAGGGGACGGCTGTAGGTATTTTCTACAATGACTCGTATGGCAACCCCATCCCTGTGTTTGGCAGCTAAAGCCTGTGCCACACGCGGCAAATTGATTTCATGAACCGCTACATCAATCGAAACTTCAGCAGAGGCGATCGCCTCCACACCTTTTGTTCCAAATCATCGCCCATACGCTGCTGCTGTCGATAAGGTTCGCTATAAAAGGCAGACTGAGCATGATTAAAATAAACCTGGATCAAAGGATCTTGCGGCAGGGCTGCTAGTAGGGGTGCTAGCGGTGTTGAGGCTGAAGGCTGCCGCCAGGTTGTAAACCCCAGAAACAGCAACATCCCCAGTAGCACCAAGGCAGCAAAACGAAACCAAGCAGAGGATAGTAGACGCACAGGAGGATAACGAGTTTGGGTATTGCTAAACTAGTTTTCAGTAATACCCAACAGAATTTGAGAGATAACGCGATCGCGAAATCAACAGGCTGAAAATATGTCAAAGCCATGCTAGAGCTATGCTAGAGCCGCACTAAAGCAATGATCAGAACTATGTCAGCCAAAGTTTGTCAAAATCAAGTCTCTACGCAAATATCCCAGGATGCTCCGTGCCTTTTCTAAAAATTTATCAAGCCTTCATCGCCTGAAAAGTAGAGCTTGATAATTTCAGTTGTTATACTGATCTGAATATCGGTATGTCGTTAATGTTCAGCCTGATTTTACTTCGGCGCAGTAACGGCTCGAACTTGAGTCCAATTGATGTGGCGTCATCATAACGAATGCCATTAGGGCTGTAGGGATTAGATGCACGTAGGTCTAGCCCTTGTTCAGTAGCTATCTACCCGTTAATCTGAATGGCCGAAGTAGCGTTTGGAGTTACCTATGCGAGATAAAAGCGATCGTTACCAAGTTCAACCTGTGCCTTCTGGGGTTTTACCCAAACGGCTAGGAACCTACTTAGTCGATGCAGGTTTATTAAGTTCTGATCAAATCAAAGTTGTACTCAACGATCAGCAATCTACCGGAATGCGCTTCGGTGAGATCGTAGCCGCACGAGGATGGTTAAAGGAACAGACCATTGAATGGATTATCCAAAAGGTCATAGAACCAGAACGACATCAGCGCAAGCACTCCTCAGCGGCCCAAGTGCCTTCGAGCGCCAATGGCAGCCACTCTCGTCCCCCCAATTTACACCTGTTGCAGACGCCTGCCCAATCATCTGAATTGAACCAGCGATCGCTTGCCAATGACACAGATGCCACCAATGCTAAGAAAGCTGCTATTCGGCGAGACTGGATCGATTTCTAAACCTCTGCCTCCTGTCAAATCACCTGACGGCGATGTCAATTGGGTAGGGTAGGAGGTCTTGTGCTGTCCTTCCAGTCCCTGTCAAGGTTTTAGCCCTTGAAAAGCCAGAGCCACAGGGGTAGCAGCAGGAGCATTGCCACTGATCCAAGTGCCAAAGTGGTGACGGTCAGTTCGCGATCGAGGTTGTAAGCTTCGGCAATTACCAAGGTCGCGAAGGCAGGCGGCATAGCCATCTGTAACACAATCACGAGTAACGGTGTCCCTGTTAGTCCTAACAGCGACAAGCTAAAGCCCAAAGTCAGTGGCACAATCAGCATTTTGATACATAAGCTCATAGCAGCCTGCTGAACACTACACCAGGAAGAAACCTGACTCAGCCGCATCCCAATTAGCATCAAAGCGATCACAATCACTAACCAGGCACAAGTTTTCAGCCCATCTTCTAAAGAAGAAGGCAAAGACAGCGATCGCAACCCCCAGCCCAAACCAAAACTCCAAAGCGCTGGATTTTGAATCAGTGCTTTCAGTAAGCTGCCCTGACTTTGAGCAGTTTTGCCAAAAATGCGCTGCCAGTACTACGCCCAAGCCGTAGGCTCCCAGCGTGCTGCCCAGGGTGTCGAATAATACTGCCCAGCCGAAATATTGTGTGCCTACTAGTGTCAGTGTCACTGGATAGCCCAAATAGCCTGTGTTGCCGACCATAGCCGCAAGCAAAAAGCTACCTTGGGTGGATCGTAGCTGGAGATCTGAGCGCTGCCGAATCCAGAGCCAAGCCAACCCTGCCCCTAAAACCAAAGCGACCCAGCAGACAATGGGGGCGACCCACACTGAGGCTGATAGGTCAGCCTGTCGCAAAAAAATCATGATACTGAGGGGTACACCCACCCAAAACAAAAACTTTCCTAAGTAGAAGGGTATGTGCTGAGGCAAGATGTTAACCTAAACACCAGCCTAGTCCTACCCATCCTACTAAGGTTGCGTAGAGTTTTAGGAGGTTTTCGAGTCCGGGCATAGGAAGGCTGAAGAATTTTGTGTTTTGCGAAGTATAGCCGAGATCAACCTGCTGGTTTGTCACGATCGCCCCCAAATCTCGGTTTTAGGTATGATGCTTTCTGGGAAGTAGCTCTGCTGAGCTTTGCCAACCATTAGCCAACCATTAACAGTATTCCTTAACTCCTTCAAGACCTGAACTGCATCATTAACTGGACTGAACTCTCAAGCCGAACTCTTAAGCTGAACTCTTAAACTGAACTTTTAAGCTGAACTATGGGCCAAGCAACAATCAAATTTCTTCAGCAGCCCACCTCATCGCTTGGGTTAAGCAAGCGATCGCCAATCTTGACATGATCCTGCTCGATCACTCTCACTGTGAATCGAAGGCGGCAGGGGTAGCGTTAAATTTGATCTTTCGGTATCCCACAAGTCCTAAGCTGGTGCGAATGCTGACAGCAATCGCCCAGGAAGAACTAGAACACTTTGAGCAGGTCAACCAATGGCTCGATCGGCGGGGCATTGCCCTAGCCCCTCTCTGTGCTCCCCCCTATGCCGCCGGACTCAAAGCCCAGATGCGCCGAGCCGAACCCAATCGCCTGCTCGATTCACTGTTGATTTCTGGACTGATTGAAGCTCGCAGTCACGAGCGCTTAGGACTTTTAGCTGAGTATTGCCCAGAGCCAGAATTGGCAAAGTTTTACCAAGGACTGATGGTATCAGAAGCCCGGCATTATGGCGTGTATTGGACACTGGCGAACGAGTATGGCGATCGCGACCTGGTGAATCAGCGGTTAGAAGAACTGGCGGCTGTGGAATCTGCTCTGCTGTCTACACTGCACCCAGAGCCAAGGATTCATAGTTAACACCAGTCCTACAAGACCTACAAGACCTACGAACCGCCCTGTTTAGCAAGGTAATCGCACAAATGTATGCTCTGACCCATTGCACACTTTATACCGGCGATCGGGAATGGAGCGATCGCGCCCTAGTAATTGAGGGCAGCCAGATTCTCGACCTAGTTGCTGTTTCTGAACTTCAGCCCCATATTGAGGCGATCGATCTAGGCGGAAACAGCGTTGCACCGGGGTTTATCGATATGCAACTCAATGGCTGTGGGGGTGTCATGTTCAACGATGCGATCACTGCCGAAACCCTGGATGTGATGCACCAGACCAACCTCAAGAGTGGCACCACCAGCTTCTTGCCCACCCTGATTACTTCACCTGACGAAGATATCCTGACAGCGTTAGCAGTTGTCAAGACATACCGCAACTCTAATCCTTACAGCGTATTGGGGCTACACCTGGAGGGCCCTTACCTGAACCCCAACCGCAAAGGTATCCACAACGAAGCTTACATTCGTCAGCCTGATTGGGACATATTGGCGAAAATTGCTGCCGCTGGGCCAGATGGGGTGAAGCTAGTGACCTTGGCTCCAGAAAGGGTTCAACCAGAAGCTATCCAGCTTCTCACTGAACAGGGAATCATTGTCTCGGCTGGGCACACAGACGCAACCTATGAAGAGGCGATCGCCAGCTTTGACGCTGGTGTAAGTATGGCAACCCATCTGTTTAACGCGATGTCACCCTGGCAAGGGAGGAAACCGGGCATGGTTGCTGCCGTGTTCGATCGCAGGGAGATTTACGCTGGGATCATTGCAGATGGTCAGCATGTCCATGACGCTTCAATTCGACTGGCCTATCAACTCAAGCGGGAGAAACTCATTCTCGTCACAGACGCCACGCCCCCGGTGGGCACACAAATGACTGCCTTCAAGATTGGGGGACAACAGGTATTTTACAAAGACGGCAAGTGTGTCTCAGCCGATGGCACCCTGGGCGGCTCCGCTCTGACGATGATTGAAGCGGTTGCCCACTGCGTTCGTGCTGTAAAAATTCCCCTCTCAGAAGCCTTACGGATGGCTTCGACTTATCCAGCCATGCTGATGAACCTTGATCAGAGCTTGGGCCGAATTGCTCCAGGTTTCCTGGCAAATCTGGCAATTTTCGATCGCGATTTCCAAATCATGGGTATGGTCGATCAAGGTATCTATATCCCCCGCTAAATTGCTGTTTTTGTCCATTCTTGGGCTTGGCGATACACACTCACAATGCACACCTACACAATGCACACCTATACAATGCACACCTACCGTGATTTCCTCATTCGAGACTGGCAACCTAGCGATCGCCTCACGGCTGCTACTCTGATTCACTCTGTTCTAGAAGAGTATGGGCTAGCAGGTGAACCCGTTGGGGCCGATCGTGATGTGTTGCAGGTAGAAGAGTCCTATTGGGCAACGGGTGGCAAATTTTGGGTGGTGGAGCGTCAAGGTCAGATCGTGGGCACAGGGGGTTACTACCCGATCGAGCGGGGCAACAATGCTGTGGAAATCCGTAAGATGTATTTACTGCCAGACGTGCGTGGGCAAGGTCTGGGACGCTATTTGCTGACCGCATTGGAGGAGGCGATCGCCAGCCAGGGATTCACACAAATCTGGATCGAAACGGCTAGTGTCTTGAAACAGGCAGTCAAACTGTACGAGTCCCAAGGCTATCAACCTAGCACCTGCGTAGAGACAGCCCGGTGCGATCGAGTCTATGTCAAGTTACTGTAATTCAATAAGAATAATTAACGTTGTTGCAAATAGCCTGCTATTAAGAAATCGTTGCCGACCGGCTGCCATTTGATTTTTTCTAAGACTAAAGCGTCTGTCATTTGTGTTAAGCCCAAATCGCCCACAGGAGAGGGAGCCGTTGCGCCCCCAATAATTTGGGGGCGACAAAGCCAGAATTTTTGGATGCAAC
>JAAUOQ010000529.1 GCA_012034795.1 Leptolyngbyaceae cyanobacterium CRU_2_3 | reverse complement strand
GATGGCTTGCTACCGCCGCACTGCCGCCGTTGCCAATAAAAATTACCTTTTTTGTTGCTGGGTTTGCCGCCACACCAAAGCAGCAGCTCGATCGACACCTTCAGCAAACGATAGCATTTGGGATTGGCGATCGCTCGCCTCAAAGTTTTCGCTGAGGGCCGCTAGCTGGTGGAAATAATCAGTGGCAAATGGCAGTTGCGAGCTTAATGATTGCATGGATTATAGGTTCGGGAATAAAGAGGTAGGAATGCCTGATGACTTGGTTAGACTTTGCCAAGAAGCAGTTAGTTCCTCGGAGGCGATCGCTTCAACGACTTGGGGCAAAAGGCGCGGTATTTTAGGAACCAGGAGCAACGGAGTCAATTCCTCAAGTGCAAACAGTCCTAATGCTTGACCTTCAGTTAGTTTTAACTGGCTGGGGTCAACTGTCAAGGGCGCAGCAAAAATGTGATTGACGCAAGGGTCATCTGATGCGTCCCACCTCAGCAAAACTTGAACTCCGGAGGTGTCCAGCCTAATTCTTCCTCTATTTCTCGCTTCACGGCCTCGACGGGAGTTTCTCCAGGATCTACTAACCCGCCAAACAGTCCCCAGTGGTTGGGGAAAAAGATATCAGGTTTGTTATCTCGCAATTGCAGCAGCAGTCGAGATCCTTGGTAGATAAATACTTTGACTGCTTGAGGGGGGGTTGGCTCCATAGATTTAATTTTCCCCAGACGCTCAAACCATTCCTTTGTGGCTTCCTGAATCGAATCAGGCGTCCAAACCGGGGCTTCTCGCCACAGATCGATATTTGCCAACATCTGCGATACCCCCTCTGGAAATGAAACCTGCGGCTGCCATCCCAGCAGGGTTTTTGCCTTCGCAATGTCTCCCCAAGTACAGTCAGGTTCTCCTGGGCGTTTGGGAATGTGGACGATCGGGCCTTCCAAAAGTTCTACTAAAGTGAGGACGCTTTGAGGCTCACCGGAGCAAACGTTAATAATTTCACCCGTTAAGTCCGATCCAGCAGCTTTGACAAACGCTTCCACAACATCGCTGACAAAGGTAAAATCTCTGGTTTGGGTGCCGTCTCCCACGACTGTGAAGGGTTGTCCGCCTAACTTTTGGGCTAAGAAAACGCCGAAAACTGCACCGTAAGCACCTGTGGTTCGGGAACGGGGCCCGTAGACGTTAAACAGCCGCAGGGAGAGAGCGGGTAAGCTATAAACTTTTGCCCAGTGCATTACCAATTGCTCTCCTAAATACTTGGTGAGGGCGTAGGGGTGTTCGGGAGAGCAGGGATAGGTTTCTGGAGTGGGATATCGATCGGGAATGCCGTAGCAGGTGGAGGAGGCCGTGTAAATGAACCGTTGGATTTGAGCGTGGCGGCAGGCATCTAGGAGGGCAAAGGTACTGTGGACGTTTGCGTGGTAATACTTGCCGGGGTTCTCGATAGAAGGGACTAGATCTGCCAATCCTGATAGGTGAAATACCCAGTCAATGCCTTCTAGGGTGGATGGCGTAATGGCTGCCGTGTCTTGTTCTAGGAAATTAAAAGTATTGTAGGTTTTAGCCGTTTCTAAGTTAGCGAGGCGACCTGTAATTAGGCTGTCTAAACCAGTTACGGTATGCCCTAGGAGCAGGAGGCGATCGCACAGGTGGCTGCCAATAAAGCCAGCAGCACCGGTCACTAGACAGTGTTTGGGAGTAGTCAAGCAGTTCCTCCAGAAATTAGCGAATTATACAATCCTATATTAGGAGTCAGCTCTTTTGCTAAAGCAAATGTAGTGATAAGGTGCGCCCCACATACTCCGCACGCAATTTGATGCTTGGTATGTCGAGATTAACAGGTCTAGTTGGTTGTATTTTGCTGCCTCATATAAATCTTTCATTTCTGTATTGAATTGTCGCAACCTTGAATCTTGACTTTGGCTGAGATACTCATCCAGTAAAAGAGGATAAATCACCTCTTCTATAGAAATCCCCCAATTTACTGTATAATCTGAAAGTTGTTTGATTAAGTTAGTCAGTGAGTCAATGACTGCGGAGCTTGCTGGACTCGTTTCTCCGACTGATGGAGGAAGTCCAGTCAAGAAAAATGGCAAGTACATCCTCAAGTTTTCTGTTAATTGTTGGTGGCGTTGAGAACTCTCTGAAACATTTTTGTACCAGGTAAAGCGATCGATTGCTGTCCACTTTGGAGAAGAAGAATAAAATTCACAGCCAATCTGTTCCAGTAGTGGTATCAGTTCGGGGTAGCTCCAATGGTATTCTGATGCTAAAAATGGGTTGATTAACGTATCTTTCCACCATGCCTCGAAAGACCGAGAAGCTTTCAATTTTGAGAAATCTGTGGCGAACAGTTTTTCAGCAAGATTGAGTGCGGCTTGACTGTGAACGTTATCGATTCCTTGGAGTTGGTATGCTCTCCACGCAACCATTCGTCTTGTCATCTCTAGCAAGCAGCCATATCTGTCATTGAAGGAGATGACACCTAAGCCTCCTGGTTTTATCAGCTTGCCAATTTTCTGAACCATTCGATCGCGATTCGGCAATGCGAACAAAAAGCCCTCAGCAAGAACTATGTCATAAGCTATGTCAGATTCAAATGTGTCGATACCTTCTGTTACTAAAGAAGTGATGCGTTCCGTCACGCCAAACTTTTGGAATAGCGCTTTGAGTTGGGGCAAAACTTGGTTATTTGGTTCTACCAGAGTGAGGTTTGCGCCTACGCAAGCCAGAACCAAGGCATTTTCTCCTGAATTGCAACCAAACTCAAGAATTGAACAATTTTGCAGCAAAGAAAAAGGAATACCTAAGTGGCGTTCGTATAAGTTATGACGCTTAGCGAAGTGCGATTCCCAAGCGGCCCGATCTTCCAGAGGAATTGGGACTGGGTTAAAGGAATTTTGCTGGTAATATTCAAGAAGTGATTTGCTTGACACTGTTGTAGGTGAAATAGATTAAGTGAGCAATCGTCGTTTCGTTAGATTAACGCCCGATCGATGGAGAACGATTAGGCGATATACCTATGCCAATTAAATAGTGA
>JAAUOQ010000100.1 GCA_012034795.1 Leptolyngbyaceae cyanobacterium CRU_2_3 | reverse complement strand
CTGCCGTCTATCAAACGTTGCTCTATGCTGATGCCTTGCGCTACCTAACCCTACAGGTGACAGCCAGCAAAGCATCCGGACATCCAGGTGGCTTTGCCAGCCAAGCCGAAGCCTATGCAGCACTGGTGATGTTGGGACACAAAAACATCCTCACGGAAGTGGGACATCATGCGCCTGGCTTCTACAGCGCCATGTTTTTAGACCGATCGCTAGAAGCAATGGGCATTGGGACAGTAAAAGAACTACGCGATCGCTTCCGCGAGCAGCACGGTTTATTAGGACATTTGTCGGGTTTCATTCCAGGAATTCTGGCTCCCGCTGGGCCTTTAGGACAGGGACAGCACTTTGCGATGGCGGCTGCCCTGCTCCACAAGGGCACCCTGTTTCCCTTTACGATGGGCGATGGTGGCATGGGCGAACCCTACCCCATGAGCAGCATGGTGCATTTCCATACGGCTTTTCCAGAAGCCACCAACTTCCTACCTGTGCTGGTCTGGAACGGCTACTCCCAAGAACACCACAGCATGGTTTCTCTGCAAACCAATGAGGGCATGATTGCCTATTGGCAAGGCAATGGTTTTGAGGAAGTGGTGCTAATAGATGCCAAAGTCTTTGACGATCAAAACCAGCCTGGAGCCTACGTAGATAGCACTGCTTTCTCAACAGAGCAGCGAATTGCCTTTACGCAGGCCGTTTTGGTAGGCGTTGATAAGGCGGCTCGATCGGCCCTAGGCGGTAAACTGACAGTGTTCATCATCAAACAGTTAAAGGGGGCTGGTGTTCACGCACGGGGGGCTAAGTCCCATAACCTCTATGCCTACCACACGCTGGATAACCCCGACATCCTATCAGGATTAAAAGCCCGTGCTTTACCTGCTGAGGCCTGGGAACTCGTGCGGACTAACTGCGAGCGGGCGGGCGGCGGCTCGGCTAGCCAGGTATCTGTGACAGAATCAGTCCTGCCGCTCGCCGATTTGGGCGAGCTACCGCTAGAAGAATATGAGAGTCGGGGCTGATGTCAAAGTTTGCCACCACTGCTATGGGTCGGCTGGTGGCTTATGTGGGGCAAAAAGATGCCCAGTATCTGGTTACTAATGCCGACGGTAACGAGGCATCTGGCATCGCTAACATCAATCAGGGCTTGAAAATCATTCACCCTACCGAAGATCCGCTTTATCACCAAAGCCCCAAGGGACAGGTCTATGAACCGCTCAGCGAAGATGCCTGCGCCGGACTCGCTGTGGGACTGTCTCTGATGGGATCACGCAGCCTCTGGTGTTCCTACGAATCTTTTGCCATCAATGGCTTACCCATCTGGCAAACCGTGACCCAAGCCATGGCAGAGTTGCGCCGTCCCACTCCCTCAACCCTAACCTTGTTCACCGCAGGGGCGCTAGAGCAAGGACGCAATGGCTGGACACACCAGCGTCCTGAAATTGAAGCTTACTTTGCAGCGATGATGCGAAACGGTAATGTCTTTCCAGTGTTCCCACCCGATGCCAATAGCATTCAAGTCTGCTACGAGTGGGGCTTGTCTACTGTTAATAAAGGCGTGGTGATTACTGCCAGCAAATCTCCCCTACCAATTCGCACTACCCTGGCACAGACCCGGCAGGCATTGCAAGATGGAGCGATCGCTCTTAAAGAAAGCACAGGTCGCAAAACAATTGTCTTTGCCGTAATTGGCGATATGACTTTAATGCCCGTGTTTGCAGCCGCCACTAAACTAGAAGCAGAAGGGTTTGGCGTACGCGTGGTTTCAGTGGTCAGTCCGCGTCGGCTCTACCGCCCCAGTGATGTGGCGTGGGACACTTGCTCTGAAGCCGATGGCGGTTTCTTGGATGATGCTGGATTTGATGCGCTGTTTGGCGGCGATGCCTTGCTTGGCGTCACGGGGGGTGCCAGTGGCATGTTAGAACCGATCATGCTCCGAAGTACTGCCCAGCGAGATACAATTGCCTGGAAGCGGGGCGAAACCACTGCCAGTGCTGGAGAACTGATGGCATTCAACGGCATCACCGCAGAAAATTTGGTGCAACGGGCGATCGAGTTGGTTCGCTAAACACAACCTCAAAAAATCATCTTAAAAGATCACCATTCTGAAGAATAATGTGACAGACCAAGTGCTGGTAAAGGCTTGGCATGAATGCTGGAGCCGCTGAAGCCTATGTCTGAACAAAAATCGACCCAAGTGCCTGCAATCTTGTCCCTGTTAGCACTTGCGGGAATTTGGGGCTACAACTGGGTGGTGATGAAGATAGGGGTGCGATATGCATCCCCTTTTGACTTTGCTGCAATGCGGGCTTGTTTTGGCGCTATTAGTCTCTTCCTAGTGATGATTTGGCTGCGTAAATCGTTAAAGCCGCAAGCTGTGGGTGGGACGATGTTGCTGGGACTACTGCAAACCAGTGGCATAATTGGGTTGACCAATTGGGCACTGGTGAGCGGCGGTGCTGGTAAAACCTCAGTTTTGTGCTACACTATGCCATTTTGGGTTTTGCTATTTGCCTGGTTCCTGTTGGGCGAACGGGTTCGCAAAGCCCAATGGCTTTATGTTGGGTTGGCTTTCATAGGCTTAGCCTTAATTCTCTTCCCGCTGAACTTGAGCAACGCTGTTTTTAGCAAAGGGCTAGCTATCTTGGCAGGGATGAGTTGGGGCATGGGAGCGATCGTCGTCAAAAAACTGACTCAAAATCAATCGATCGATCTGCTTTCTCTAACGGCTTGGCAAATGCTATTTGGCAGCATTCCCCTAATTCTAGTGTCGCTACTGCTGCCCAGTCCCCCAATCCAGTGGAATAGTACCTTTATTGCTGTCCTGCTTTACAACGTGATTCCAGGAACGGCGATCGCTTATTGGCTCTGGTTTTTGCCTTGAGCCGTTTGTCTGCGGGCACTGCTGGGTTGGGAACTTTGGCCAATCCCGTGGTGGGTGTATTAGCAGCTTGGGCACAGTTGGGTGAAGTCCCTGATCTCACAGAAGCGATCGGGATGGGGCTGATTGGGGTAGCGCTGGCATTTAATGCTCTACAAGCCCTCTATTCTGCTCAAAATCCTCCACGTGTGGTAGTTGCCAGCACAGATCCTAAGATTTAAAACATCATTTAGAAATCGATCGCTATTTTGTAATCGCCACTTATGGCACCTGCACTGGAACTAATTGATCTTCCGGTAAATAGCTAATATACCGTCCGTCATCTGCCAAAATTACCACCAATCGCAGTGACCAATCCGGTTCCAAAATTTGCAAATCTGCCCAAGGAATCGCAATTTCCAGACAGGTATTAAAGGCAACCTGAGCGCGGCTGAGGTGAGAGTGCCATTGTCCGCGATCGCCGCTTCCTGAAACCAAATAGCTTGGGTCAGCAAGTTGATGCCTAAGTGGTGATGAAAAAAGTAGTTGAGGGGCGGTGTATCGGGTAGTTCTACCAAGGGAGCAGGACTCACGGGCATCGCATGATTGGGATAGAACCACAGTAGATGCAGTTCTGGAGGAAAGTTAACGCCAGGTTGAGCGCCTGTCTTTAAATCTAGCCGTAGATAAAACTCAGGTGATCAACGCCATACCAGAGTCGTTGTACCAGGCTGCTGCGGTGCATGTTTCCTTTGGCACCTCCAATTTCAATACATCCGGCTCTCTCCCAGTTTTGCTCATCGCCATTGCCATCAATTACGGGATGGATGAAGCTCTGCGGCCGATGTTCACGTTTGTTGAGATGATCTTCCACAGGCGATCGCACCTCCAGGGGCACCCCTTCGTTCAGGGCCGTATAGAGAGTAGCAAGATGTTCTCGAAAAAGCTGATCAAACAGAGCATCATGACTAGAAGTATGACCTTCGCCAAACCACCAAAACCAGTCTGAGCCTTCGGCGGCATAAAGCGCTTCCCAGGCTTCAGCATTATTTTCTTCCGTAGCTTCGGGGTGGTTTGCCAGAGTTTGCCGAGCGGCTGTCAACAAGTCCCAGGCCCGGTTTTTGGCGCGATCGCCAATCCAGGTAGTAAAGCTGCCATCTACCCAAGAACCACTATGTAGCTTCTCGGCGGGTAAGGTTTCAGTCGGCGGGAATTGCGCTAGAAACTCTGAAACAGTCACAAGCTCAAGGTTGGGATGCTCACTGAAAATGCGATATAGATACTCCAAGAACGGCTTACCGTCTTGCACATAAGATTCCCAACAGTTTTCGCCATCCAGGGCAATGGTCACCAGCGAGGGCTGCTCTGATCCGCCAGAATGTCGAGATTTCAGGGATCGATGGATCGCTTCTAGATGTCCAACTAAATCTGTGGCCGCGCGCCGTGGCTCCAGCGCGCTGTAGGTAAAGCCGATCAAGTCAGACAGGCGATGATCTCGAAAGACAATCGCTAAATTTCCTTGGGGTGTCTCCAGCCGATAAGGACGGTACAACACCTCTGGCTTTTCCAGATTGCCAGAGCCATCCCGATGGAAAATATGGTTCAGCGTCCAGCCCAAGACTGCCTCATCTGAACACAGCCATTGGAAGCCCTGCTCTGCCACATAAGGCAAAATGACAGGACTGACCGATTGCTCTGAGGGCCATAGCCCTTTGGGATCACAGCCAAAGCGATCGCGATACATTTGTTTGGCTTTGCTGAGATGGCGAGGAATATCTTCTGCCCACTGAAAGCGGTGGTTGGGCAACACCATTTTAGGAACAGCAACCTGCCCTGAATAGGCATCGGCTAAAAGGGGCAAGATGGGATGGGTGTAGGGCGTGGTGGTAATCTCTAGCTGCCCATTCTCCTGCATCTTGCGGTGCTGAGGGATAATGCGGCTAAGGATTTGCCGTTGCTTGGAGTAAATGCGTTGGCGATCGCTCAAATTAAAGCCACGACCGCGTTTTAGCCAGTCTGCAATTTCTGGATCATCCCAAAACAGCGGATCGATCCAGGCCAAGTTGTGCCAGGCCAAAAGATCACTGTAGTCTTGAACTTCCCAATTTGCCAGGCACCAATTTTTGCCTTGATGGTGCCGCTGGGTGTATAGCTCGGCATAGCGAGGATGTGGATCAATCAATGTGTGGCGATTCGCGTCAAAAAAATTCTCAATCACAAATTCACGTTGGCTGTAATCCAGGTTTTCGGCAGGCTGGAGCGCCAACTTCAGATAAGGATCAAAGGCTGTCCCTGCTGCATAGTCTTCAATTTGCATGATCAGCGAAGGAACCAGGTTGACGGTCTGGTGTAGCTTAGGATATCGCTCTAGCAGCAGCACCAAATCTAGATAATCCTTTGTGCCGTGGAGTCTTACCCAAGGCAAACGATACTCGCCTTGAGCGGAGCTTTTGTAGAGCGGCTGATGTTGATGCCAGATGAACGCGACATAGAGAGGATGCGCCATAGCGAAAGTAAAAATTGAAAAGGCAAGAGGAAGAACGGGAAAGAGATCTTCTTTACCTTACCGTCTCGTTCTATCCTTTATATCGTTCCTGCTGCGACTTATGCCTTTTGATAGCTAAACAAAAAGAGACGCGATCGCGTCTCTTCAACACCGTAAGTTAAGTTGCAAGAAATCCAGTAAATTGCAAGAAATCCAAAATTAGAGGACTTGTTCAACTTCTGCAATTTCAGGAATAAATTCTCGCAAGCGACGCTCAATGCCCATTCTTAAAGTCATCGCAGAGCTAGGACAGGAACCACAAGCACCCTGAAGCCGCAGCTTTACCACTGGCCCATCAATTTCTACGAGTTCAACATTGCCCCCATCCGACATCAGGTAAGGACGCAAATCATCCAATACCTTTTCAACGTTGACGTTGGTCAATTCCATTGTTTGCATAGCTCACCTGCCTAGTTCTAGAGTCATCAATTTTCTTCTATCCTATCCCGCCCAACTGAGAATTCGCTCAAGGCGTTGATTTGTCTGAAGCTGATCTTTTAACTACTACAGAGGAAAAACAGGTTATAGCCATTTTCCATTTTCACCTGAATGGAGTAGAAATCATTTTTTGAAAGCCACGCTCTGCATGGCTTTCAAAAAATAATTTGGTTTTACCGAAGCGCGAAGCGCTACAAGGGTGGTTCGGGTTTAGTTTAATAGCTGAATGTTTGAGAACAAAAATTCACTAGTAATAGCCTGTTTGTCTTTTTGATCCGTAATCACTCGACGGTTGAGGATATAGTAGTTGCCAACTTTTTCATACTCGTCCTCAAAGAGTTGAGAACCTTTGCGATCGCCCGTTTTGACATCGTGATAGACAGAATCATAGCGGTGAGACAAATAGCCTTGCTCAGTTTGGTGGCTGCTGAGGGTATTGATCGTGACAACCACACTGTGAATATGACGATGCACTAGGCTGACTTCATTGTTTCTCACTTTGTAGCGATCGCCCATGGCCTTGCCACTCACCACAATTTCGACTGCACCCGATTCATCAATTGCGCCCAAAGTAAACAAGTTTTTGCCGTGGGTTTCGTCGAAAGCTCTGCGAACGCGGTGAACCGCAATCTCCCAAGCTTGCCCAGCTATGGCCTTTTGGGCGTCCTCATCCGCAACCTCTGTGACAGTGTGGTTGAGATTACCCGTCTCTGGGTCGGGCGTGATCGAGAGTTTGCCGGTATGAACCGTCTCTCCTTCCCGCAACGTCACATCTGCCGTATAGCCCGGAAAGTTTTCGTCCCAGGTATAGCGGTTTTCGTAGGCCGCCCGAAATAGATCACGAGCCTCTCGCTGCTCAGTTGCTTTTTCAATTACTTGCTCAGTCATGCTAACGCTCTCACTGACATCATGCCTTTAGTGTAGCGAGGATGAGAAAGAGAAGATAGAAGGCTGGACTGAAGGAGTCTACTAAAATGCTGATGAATTTCCCAGACTTGCTTCTATTCTCCCAGGCTCGTTTTTGCCTGCCGTCGTAGTTTTTGCGCCTCTGGGTCTTTAGGTCGCAGTTGCAGAGCTTTGTCAAGGGCAACGATCGCCTCTTCATAGCGCTGGAGATTGATGAGAGCCTCCCCTCGCGTCAGCCAGGCTTGATAAGAGTTGTCGCTGAATCCGGATGCCCTCATCCAGAGCAGTTAAGGCTTCGGCAGAACGCTCTAACATTTGCAGCGCCACGCCCCGCTTCACCCAACCCTCGGCGAAATCGGGTTTGGCAAATGTCACATCCTCATAAATTTTTAGGGCTTCATAGGTACGGTTTTGCAGCAATAGGGCATTGCCTTTGCTCCAAAGCGCTTCTGGATAATCAGGCTTGAAGGCCAGAGCATCATTGCAAGATACGATCGCCTCTTCAGAACGCTTGAGCAAATTGAGCGTTTCACAGCGACCAGCATAGGCTTCGGCATAGTCTGAGCGCAGCGATAAAGCCTGATCATAGACCTTCAGCCCTGCCTCATACTCCCCTTTCCGCCGGAGTTGATTGGCTTGGTCTAACAAGAGTGCCGCTCGCTTTTTGGGATCGGTGGGTGTAGGAGACACTCTAGGATCTTTGTTTGAAGGCACCCAAGGATCAAGCGGGGTCGAATTGGGATCTGTATTATTAAAACCAGGCACAACTTCTCGAACCCAGACTAAGCTTAATCCCAGAACAGCAGCAGTAGCCAAGATAGAACCTAGGTGAAGCCAGCTTAGGGGAATAACACCCAAAATAGGTTTTGCCGAAAGGTTTTTCTCAGCGGTTAAAGAGGGTGTAAGCGGGCTAACCACCTGAGTTATGCCGGTGCCATTCTGGGTAGATTCAGTGCCAACACCTGTGATACCGTTCGTTGTACCAGGCATCCCATTCGGGAGACCGCTGGATATGCCATTGGGCATCTCACGAGATGGCGTTTCCCCCTCGGCTTCAGGATGGTTCCAAATGGCAGTAGACATGAAATCTTCTTCCGCCATTGTAAAATCAGCCGAACTGAACTCTGAAATAGGATTTGAAGAATCTTTGAAAGGGGCAGTAGTTCCAGGTTCTACGGTTCTGCCATTAGTATTAGCCGAGGGTGGAAACAAAATGAAAGGATCGGTAATTGGCATAGGCACCTGTTCCAGGGCAGCCAGAGTCTCAACCGCCGTTGGATAGCGCTCTCGGAAATCATAGCGCACCATATGATCGAGAACCTTTGCGAGTTCTGGATTGAGATCTGGAACATAATGATGCCAAGAAATTTCACCGTCTAGATCTTCGCCAAGATGCCGGGGATGGATGCCCGTTAGGGCTTGAATCCCCAAAATTCCTACCGCATAAATATCGCTGCTAAAGCGCGGTTTACCAGCAATCTGCTCATTGGGCATATAGCCCTGGGTGCCAATGGAAATAGTAATGTTGGTCAGCCCTTGCTCAGGGTCAACCCCTTGAGTGCTGACTTGTTTAACCGCGCCAAAGTCGATTAAGACAATGCGGCGATCGCTGCGACGGCGAATCAGGTTAGACGGCTTCAGATCTCGGTGAATCACCTGCCGATGATGTACAAATGCCAAGACTTGGAGAAGATCTTTTAGCCAAAAGACAACCTGATTTTCTGACCAGGTTTTGCTCTCCACAAATTCCTTGGTGAGCGGCTCCCCTTCCACATATTCCTGAGCCAAGTAGAACTCTTGGTTATCTTCAAAGTGAGCTAGCAGACGGGGAATCTGATCATGGATACCCAACTGATAAAGGACTTGAGCTTCTGTATTAAAGCAACGTCTTGCCATTTGCAAGGCATCATCGCTATGAATTTGGGGCTTAAGCTGTTTGATCACGCACTGAGGGTGACCTGGCAAATGCAAATCTTCTGCCAAAAAAGTCCGACCAAACCCGCCTACTCCCAGCTGGCTAGTAAGTTTGTACCGTCCGCCCAGAGGTTTATCTGGGCTGATCAGGGAAATTGAGCGACTCATGATGGAATTGGCTTCGTTGAAGTTCAGTCACGATCAAGCCCCGAAGGCGTTTCAGAGTCTTTGCCCCAAATTCGAACTTATTCGCTAGGGCAACTTACCTGTCCGCTGAAATGTAGATGCGTGAGACAGGAAAACCCTATAAATCTTACTCCAGCATAAAGAAGTAATTTGGATTCGTAACCCTATCACCCCTCAAACTTCACTACCCGTAATGTGCCCCAAATAGGGTAATGTTGCAAATCGGCTGTCAATTGATTGAAAACTAACGTTATCTCTGGAAAAGCACCCGTATTATCAGTCAGTCTTAGCCTTATTTTTTATACCTCATCCTAATCTTAATCTTTGTTTGTTTAAGGTACCCACTAGGAGTATCTTAATAAACTCAGAAAAATATATCTCTGGCAAAATGCAGATCTGGGTGAGGATGCCATCTAGATCGAGATATTTTTGCTCAGACGGTCTTTCCCGCTGACGCTGAGAAAACTAGGCGCTGACCCAACTAGCCTAACGCAAGATTCTATTGCGTTAACTCCGTGTTCACTTCGTTAATCTGCCGCCGTTTTAGCTCTACAGACTCCGATCGCGGTAGCAGATCAAACACTTTTCGGAAAGCATCGTCTACTTTTTCAAAGGCGATCGTACCTTTCTCATTGAAAACCACTTTGCCCGATTGATCCAGCAAGACAGTCTGTGGCACAACTCCCTGATAGTAATAGCCCAGATCAGTGGGTGTATAACTGGATTTGACTGGAATAGCGTCTACGCTAATCGGCACAAAATTGGCTGCTCGGCCATAGAAAGAATCCAGTTGAGAAATGACTGAAGCGTATCGCTTGCAATCCACACTATCATCAATATAAAACACCAACAGAGTCGGAAATTGGCGCTGAAGCGATTCTACTAATGTCACTCTAGGTGGCACCAGAGAGCCGTTACCTGCATACAGCGGAAAAATGTTGCCATCGTAGTGGTCGTCGTTCAAACCTGCCCAGGCAGGAGAAGCAAACCACAAAATGCAACAAGCCAGCCCTAAGACCAAGCTAGCGCCAGATCGACAAACTTGTGACCATTGGAGTGGCAGCAAATTTCCAAAAACCTGGCTGAAAACCGCCGTGCAAACGGAAAGTGGAAATCGAACCTTCATTAAAACTGCGCCTATATCGCTAAGATTATTCTCTCTGCCATTTTGCAGCATCACAGGACATCCTACCAACTGGGTTGCAAACTGGGCTGCTAGATTATCGCCGCACGCGGCTGTCTTGCCAGGCATTGCCCAATCCCTTCAAGATGCCCCTCCCTACTAACCCTAAACTCCGTCCCACGACTTCCGTCAGGACATAAATCATCCCATTCCCCACAAAAGCAACAACCGATCGCAAGCGAGGGGCGATCGCATCTCGTGTTTCTAAAGCTAATGTGACGGCAAGCTGTATGCCTGCCAGGTCCTCTAGCTCAGTGGTACGAGGCGCATAGATCGAAGTTTTCCGAATTCCTTTCCAGGTAAAGACCCAAAGTGCATATTGGCTCTCGAAAATATTTTGCGGTTCCCGAAAATACCTTTCCAGGCGATATTTCCAGGATAAATTGTTGCGAAATCGCTCAATCTCTCGGCTAGAGAGCAGCCGACGATGGTAAAGCTTTTGTTTGATACTTTCCACGTTGGCAAACAAATTGAGCAAAGGTTGGATCACAGCATTGGCAATCTGAATCAGCAAATTTTCTATCAACAGTTCGGCGCGTCGCAAAGATTCAGGATTGCCGGGTGCATAGGAAATGCTGTCAACTGTTAAAGGAGACTGAAATAGCAGATGGTTGAGAAGTTCCACAACGCCTGGAATTTTATCCAGAATGGCAGCTTGCACAATCGTCCCATTTTGGAGTAATTGGCTCACGACCTCTATGACCGTGTTGCCAACCGCAACCGTATAGTACTTGCCAAAAAATCAGTGGTGACAGTCTGCCAAAGATCGAGAAGCATAGACGATCGCTTGACTGTTAACTGCTCTGGCTGCACGGCTGAGTAGCGCAACTCATCCAGTAAATCTTCTAGCTTGCGCAGCACCAAAAAAATAACTCGCGCTTCTTCTCCTGGCGCAGAATATCGATTTCCATCGGTGTCTCGGTGACATTTTCCAAATTGGTTTCTAGCTTGGCTAACACAGCATCAAACAGCATAGATTGTAGGCTGCGAGTATGAACAAGCTCTGTTTCTGTGGTTGTTTCTATGGCTGTTCCTATGGCTGTTCCGGAGGTCGAGGAAATCCGACCCATAGCGATCAGATCACGAGGGTGAGGATGAGCAACCCTAGGTGGCGGACCTGGAACAGCGGTGCCTGTATCTACCGGATCTGAGTCTGCTGGGGAAAAGTGAGGCGTTGCCAATAGCCATTGCACCAGTTTGCGGGCAGCACGCAATTCTCGCTGACGCCCCGCTAAGACAGCGCGATCGACCAGGGAAAGGTCTAGATTCAGCAGTTCGGCATTAACTTCAGCCAGAGCAGCATTAATTTGGCGCAGTCCTGATTGGCGGATGTTGCGGCGGAAGCGAGTGAGAGGAG
>JAAUOQ010000099.1 GCA_012034795.1 Leptolyngbyaceae cyanobacterium CRU_2_3 | reverse complement strand
CTCGCGCTGCTGTAATGTCGTTGTCATGATTTTGATGAGTGCTTGAATGATTTTGCTTGAATGATGTAGGGCAATCCGCCCATGTCCTTAATGTAAGGGATATGTTGAATTTTGTAAAGCTAACTTCTCAGATTTTTGCTTTTTATTAATAAATCTCTGAGAAGACTCTATCTGCCTAACCAGGAGGCCACTGCATAGGTCGGCCGCCCAGAATGTGTAAGTGCAGGTGATATACGGTTTGCCCACCCTCTTCGCCAGTGTTAATCACAACTCGATAACCGTTGGCTAAGCCAAGCTGCTCTGCTACTCGCTTAACAGTTAGTAATAAATGTCCTAGCAAGGCATGATTTTTAGATTCAGTGTCACTGAGCTTAGCGATTGGTTCTTTGGGGATCACCAATACATGCACCGGCGCTTGAGGATTTACATCTCGAAAGGCTAGACAAAGGTTGTCCTCATAGACAATATCGGCTGGAATTTCACGCCGAATAATTTTGCCAAAAACTGTATCTGAACCTGAATTTTCGCTCATAGGAAGGTTAACAAAATGACATCCAAAAAATCCTCATTTGCTGCAATTCTAAGGGAGAGAGGGTAGAGCGAGATTGCTCACCAGAAAAGATTAAGCATTTCAATCTTGTCCAGATCTTGTCCAGATGAGGACTTGATGTTGTGTAGTTGGTTTGAGTAATCAGCTTTTGCCTATCTCGGATTTGCGATGAGTGCTTGAAGCTCTCTAACTGTGAATAATGGTTGGGGGGCTTTTTTGTCTGAATTTGCGGCTACACGAATACCCAATCATTAGAACCCCCAATCATTTGTTTTACCTATCGGTTGCTTAATCTCAATGTCTGGGCACTCTAAATCCAGAGAAACCATCGGAGAAAGCACTATGCTGGCGCGGATCTGGAGTGCCTCATTGGTTGGAATTGATGCCGTCAAAGTGGGGGTGGAGGTAGATGTGGCAGGTGGACTGCCTGGAATCGTCGTTGTGGGGTTGCCCGATACTGCCGTTCAAGAGAGCCGCGAACGGGTAAAAGCTGCACTTAAGCACGCAGGCTATGCCTTTCCCATGCGTAAGATTGTCATCAACCTCACGCCTGCCGATCTACGAAAGGAAGGGCCTAGCTTCGATTTGCCCATCAGCGTCGGGATTTTAGCGGCTTCAGAGCAAGTTAGCCCTCAACTTTTGGAGGATTACTTGTTTTTGGGTGAGGTATCTCTAGATGGGGGATTGCGACCTGTGGCAGGGGTGGTGGCGATCGCTGCTACCGCTCGGCAGATTGGTATTAAAGGACTCGTAGTGCCCATTGACAATGCTCAAGAAGCCGCGATCGTTGGTGGGCTGACAGTCTACGGCTTCCAACACTTGTCAGAAGTTGCCGATTTTCTCAACCATGCCGATCGCTATCAGGCTGTCAAAGTCAACGGAGCAGAGGAACTGGCGCGATCGCGTTTTCAGGGACTTGATCTGCGAGATGTCAAAGGGCAAGCTCAAGCCCGTCGCGCCCTGGAAATCGCTGCCGCAGGTGGACACAATCTAATTTTTGTTGGGCCGCCTGGAAGCGGGAAAACCATGCTAGCTCGGCGTCTCCCAGGCGTTTTGCCCCCACTGACATTTGAAGAAGCGCTAGAGGTCACACAAATTCACTCAGTCGCAGGGTTATTGAAAGAAAAAGGATCTTTGGTGAGCGATCGCCCTTTCCGCAGTCCGCATCACTCGGCTTCCGGCCCTTCTCTGGTTGGGGGCGGTAGTTTCCCTCGGCCTGGAGAAATTTCGCTGGCTCATCGTGGCATTCTTTTTTTAGATGAGCTAACGGAATTTAAGCGGGATGTGCTGGAGTTTCTGCGCCAGCCCTTGGAAGATGGGCAGGTGACTATTTCTCGTACCCGCCAATCTGTCTCGTTTCCGGCCAAATTTACCCTAGTTGCCAGCACTAATCCCTGCCCTTGCGGCTATTTTGGCGATACGATTCAGCCTTGCACCTGTACACCGCGTCATCGAGAGCAATATTGGGCGAAGTTATCTGGCCCACTGATGGATCGAATCGATTTACAAGTGGCAGTCAATCGGCTAAAACCAGAGGAAATTACTCAACAAAGCCTGGGTGAAGAATCGGGTGCCGTTCGGCAGCGCGTACAGATTGCCAGAGCCAGAGCCCGCGATCGCTTCCAACAGGAGGCGCTACACTGCAACACCGAAATGCAGGGACGCCATCTGCGCCAATGGTGCCAGCTAGAGAGCACTACTCGGCTGCTGCTAGAAAGGGCAATTAATAAACTAGGGCTTTCTGCTAGAGCAACCGATCGCATTCTCAAAGTGGCCAGAACAATTGCCGATTTGGAAGCCAGCGACCACCTCCAGACTCCACATGTAGCAGAAGCGATTCAGTATCGCACGATCGATCGAATGCAGTAAGAAAAGCAGTAGAAAAAAGGTTGAGCCTGTGGGACTCCCTGCGCTCAAGATTTTCCTCACGGCAACCAGGGATACTTGCGGAAATCCGGCTGGCGCTTTTCCAAAAATGCCTGCTTTCCTTCAGCGCCTTCCTCGGTCATGTAGTACAACATCGTTGCGTTTCCCGCTAGCTCTTGTAACCCAGATTGTCCATCACAATCTGCATTGAAGGCCGCCTTGAGGCAGCGAATCGCGATCGGGCTTTTCTGCAAAATTTCCTCTGCCCACTGGATGCCTTCTGCTTCTAGTTGGTCGATGGGTACGACCCTGTTAACCAACCCCATTTCCAGCGCCTGATGTGCGTCATATTGGCGGCAGAGATACCAAATTTCTCGTGCCTTCTTTTGCCCGACGACTCGTGCCATATAGCTAGCTCCAAAGCCCCCATCGAAGCTGCCGACTTTGGGTCCCGTTTGCCCAAAAATGGCATTATCCGCAGCGATCGTTAAATCGCAGAGCAAATGCAGAACATGTCCACCCCCAATGGCATAACCCGCTACTAGCGCGATGATCACCTTGGGCATCGAGCGGATCAGTTTCTGTAAATCCAGCACATTCAGCCGAGGGACACCTGCTTCATCGATATAGCCAGCCTCACCCCGAACACTCTGATCACCCCCTGAGCAAAAGGCATACTTGCCGTCGATATGTGGCCCAGTTCCTGTGAACAACACCACGCCAATTCGAGGATCTTCTCTAGCGTTGATAAAAGCATCGTATAGCTCGACTACCGTTTTAGGACGAAAGGCATTGCGCTTGTGAGGGCGGTTAATTGTGATTTTGGCAATGCCGTCGGCTTTGTGATAGAGGATGTCTTCGTAGTTCTTTGCGGTTTGCCAATTAGTAGGCATGAGATTTAGTCGGTAATCATGAAGAGGTCAATAGATGGAGGTAGGTGATTCATATCACTTGGTTTATCATTCATCTCGCTTCCTACCCATTTCTTATTGAACTTCAAAAGGACTCAATGCGGTGATATTTCAGCACTGTTGCTCATCCTCGTGACTTAGGCAAGTTGAGATAATGAGAATAGTTATTCCATCGTGATCCTTAATCTAGTACAGCATCTAATCGGGCATCTAGCTGGGAAATGAGACAAACAACGAAGCGTGTGTTGCCAAATAGTACTGCCAAATAGTATTGCCAAACTGATGCTAATTTTCTAATTCAAGAAGAGCATAAATTTCAAGAAGGGTATAAATGCCATTACTCGCTTTTTTACAGGGTGAAGAAAAGTCCAATCCTTATTTGAGTAGTCAGATCCTACTGGGCCGTTTAACGCTGTACGAAACCCGAACGAAGTCAATCATAGCGATCGCCTTGAGCGATCGCTATTTAATTCGACATAGCTCTGAGCATTTCTGGAGAATAGCAGAACATTTAAAGAAAATGGACATTGTTTTAGTTGGAGATGGCGATCGCCCTGGATTCCTGGAGTTTTGCCATTCCACCCACTTAGACCCCGAACACCAGCCTGTGGGAACACCTGCATTGGAACTCTGGAGAGCTTGGCGGCGCTCCTCACGTCAGCGATCGCGGATGGAGTTTTCGATCATGAAAAATAAAAAATGGAACAACGTGGTGGAAATTACCTTTAATGAAGGTAATTTGTATTTAGAAACGGATGAAGACATCTCGATCGTTGGTTCTGAAGAGGTGATGGTTTGGAGCCAACCTACTTAGAGCTTCTAGCGCTTGAATATTTTGATTTAGCCACTTTCTATGGATCTACTTTACTGAATCAATGCTTATTCTCTTAACGAATTGCGCTCCCAGAAAACGCCTTCGGAGTAGCCTTGAATAGTCTTGTCTTGGTTTGCGATCGCCAGTCGTTTTTCTGCCAAACAGCAATACATTAAGTTAGCTTCAATTCCCGTGTAATTTCGTCCTGTTTTCTTGGCCACAACAGAGGTCGTGCCCGATCCCAGAAAGGGATCAAATACCCGATCGCCCAGATTAGAGCTAGCTAGAATTATTTTGGCTAACAGCTTTTCGGGTTTTTGGGTGGGATGATCGGTGTTTTCGGGCATTGACCAAAACGGCACGGAAATATCGGTCCAGAGATTAGATGGGTGAGTCAGGCGATAGTTGCCAGTTGGCGTCTGCTCCCAGCCCTTGGGATGTCCATGGGTATCAGTATAGGGAGCAATGACTTTTCGCTTTAACTTGACGGCATCCAGGTTAAACGTGTAATGGTCTGAAGCGGTGCAAAACCAGATTTGTTCAGAGCAGTTTTTCCAATTTGCTTTGGCACCTCTGCCTTTTTCACGTTCCCAGGTGATGCAATTGCGGACAATCAAGTACGGCTCAACCGCCAACTGAATAGCAGCAGAGGATCGCCAATCCCCGCAAATGTAGACAGAGGCTGTGGGTTTTAGAATCTTCAAAAGTTGAGACAACCAGGACTCTAACCAAGCTTGGTAAGCCTGAAGCGATCGCTCCCGAAACGTCTCAGATCCAAAAGATTTTGTCAGGTTATAAGGCGGATCAATAAACAGCAAATCCACAAATCCACTGGGTAGCTTATCCAAAACTTCCAGCAAATCCTGATAAATCGTTCGATTCTGGAGATGTTCTGGGGTTGCTGGGCTATCCAGCTTCAGCAACTTCTGCTGATACTCTACCGCTTCCTCAGCCGATAGTATCAGAGTCCTATTTCTAGGCGCTCTGCTTTTTTCTCCTTTCATCCTTTATTCTTTATCCTGATTGTTCTCTGGCTGGTCTTTCGCTGGCAGAGCCACAGGACCCAATAAACCAAGGGGGCGTTTTTGCAGCCCCCTCTTGCTGGAAATAATTCTTGAATCAGTATATTCCTAGCTTTGCGCCACCGATTTTTGATGGTAGCAGAAACGTAACAAAATGCTAGTGGCTACCAACTTCATCAGTTCCAACACCCAGTACTCCATGTGCATCTGATTCATTACAGATGGAGCGGGTGTAGCAGGCTCAAACAGATTCAAGGTCAACCCTAATGCGCTCATTTCGGGTGCTAGCTCATAGGTAAAAATCAATACAATTCCTAGTAGACCGATCGCCAAGGGCACCGCCCATTGGCTGGATGGAGGGGCGATCGAACGGGTATTTCGTAGCACTAAAATGCTGGTCAACACTAGCGCAGCACACAAAAGTTCAATTCGGTTGAACACCCCAAAAATTGAATATCCTGCTACTGCAAAGCTGGATTCTGACATCATGCCGGTTGCATACATCGTCGGCATTAAAACCAGGTCAAGCAGCAAACTGCCGCTGAGCCAGAAGGCTAGAACGGAAATGACGATTGTCTTCCAGTCGAAGTGTTGAGCTTTAGACGTTGTAAGTGCAGACATGATCAGGGGTTGAATGGCGGATTATAGCGGGTTATACATTAGAGCTTAACTAACGTTCTGAGCTAGAAAGGTGAATTATCGTTGCGAAAGAGCCGGCATAGTAGACGCTGTCCTTGAAAGTGCAAGAGCAACGGAAAGACCTTGGGGCTTGAGCTTGGGGCATTTACGATACTTCATAGCCTTAATATTGCTAATCTTAGCGATTTGTAAACATCAGCTACAGCGTTGAATTGTGTCAAGATGAGTTTGTAATAAATTGAATCACTACGGTTTTGACATCAGAACTATGGATATCTTGACACTGGGTTGGGTTGGGCTGTTGGCAGTTTTTACTTTCTCGATCTCTCTTGTGATCTGGGGTCGTAATGGATTCTAGTTTGGAGGGGCAACAGTTAAAGCGATAGTTAAACAGTTAATTATGAGTGCCGATACCGTCTTCTTAACCGTTCTGGCAACTTTGGCTTTGGGGCTACTCGTGGTCGTCACAGGTGGTGTTGCCTATCTAACAACAATGGAATGGCGCGATCGCCGTCGGCAAGACCAGGAAAAGCGATCGCAGCGTCCTAAGAATAAGAATAAGTAGGGCGATCGCTTTTCCTCATCTTTATCCGCATATTGAGTTAATTAACGACAAAGCTAGATCGGTAGCAATTCGGTCGTAACGATGGCTCATTCTGTTTAAGCTGTGAGTAATTTCTCTGTTCTGGGCAGGACGATCGATGAAATTATTCATAGCTTTAACCGTGATATCGCTGACATCAGGTGAACTAGTAAGCATGGCAAACAACGCATGGGCTGAGCCAACTCTGCCCATGCCGCCAGCCGAAACATCTCAGGTTCAATCATCTCCGACAACCGCTTCGCAGCTAGGGACTCCAGCAGTTTCGTCAGAAGCTTCAACAGGCGATCGATCGCAACAGTTGAATCAGCAAGCTGAAACCATCAATCAAGCGCTTCCCAATAGGCAAACACAGCGTCCGGACCCAATTCAACGGGTACTGGGTTTACCTGAAACGGTGAGGATTCGCCCAACTCGGTCTGGCGTGGGGGTAACGACACAGTTTTAGGTGATGGCTAACTTCATCTATAGCGCTCCGCGCTGGAGTAAAACCAAATTATTTTTGAAAGCTACGCAGAGCGTGGCTTTCAAAAATAAATCTTTACTTCATTCAAGATCTTCAACTGATTTTCACCTAGCCTCATTCCGCCTGATTCTCGTTAAGCCTTGCTTCAACCCGTGCGATCGCTGATGAACGCGCTCCACCTCACTCAAATCGACTGAAATTGCTGTAATTCCCCAACGAACAAGGGCTTCGATTGTTTCAATAGGTTGGTTGGGAGCCTGACCACAAATTGAGCAAGGGATGCCAAGCTGTTGAGCGGTTTGGATTAAGTGCTGAATTGTTCTCATCACGGCTGGATGGCGTTGGTTAAAAGCTGGCTGCATTTGAGGATGGTCGCGATCGACCCCCAACAAGAGTTGGGTTAAGTCATTAATCCCAATGGCGATGCCTTGCACACCTGCTTGCACATAGTCAGGCAACAGCAGCAAAACTGACGGTACTTCTGCCATAATCCACAGTCGAAAATGCGGATTTTGCGTCAGTCCGGCTTGCTCAACCCATTGGCGACAGAAGATAAACTCTTCCACAGTGCGAACGAAGGGCAAAATCAGATGCACATTTGCATAACCATTCTGCTGGACCTGGTGCAATGCCTCTAGCTCTCTGCTAAACACTGTCGGATTAAGCTGGTAGCTGAAAGTCCCTCTCACCCCCAGAACGGGATTTGGCTCTGAAATTTCTGTCAAGCTCGGAGACTTAGGCGATCGAAAATCTAACGATCGATAAAATACAGGACGCGGTGCAAAGACTGCGGCAAACTGTTGCACAAGGCAGGCAATCCGCTCACTCAACGCCTCTCCTTGATTCTCTAATGCGTCTAGGAGTAGCAATTCAGCTCGCAACAATCCCACCCCATCTACCGGCAGGCTGGCAGCTTGGGCGATCGATTCTGGCTGACTCAAGGTTACAAACAACTGAGTGGCAATTTTAGGGTAGACCGAACGAGTCAACGTCCGGGAGAGTGGTGACGCCTGCTTTTGCAATTCCCAATGCTCAGCTTTTAAATACACTTCTCCGCGATCGCCGTTAATCAAGATGGGATCGCCCGTGCAAATCTGCTGGGTTGCACCCTGCACACCCACCACAGCCGGAATTCCTAATTCTCGTGCCAAGATTGCACCATGACTGGTAATACCGCCCTGTTCAGTGATAATTCCCACAATTTGTCTTAGCCCTGCTACTTGGTCAGGGTTAATCATTGGTGCTACTAAGATGACCCCTGAAGGAATTTGGGCAGCGGGTTGTCCGATTTGGTAAACCCAGGCTGGGGCGGCCATTGTTCCAATCGAGACAGGAATTCCTTTGAGAAAAGCTCGATCAGGCGATGAAGCAGCAGCCTGTTTCTGAAGAATTGAAGTATCTAAATCTGAAGCCGGTAGCGAGTTCTCTATTCTCTCCGGCTTCTTTTCAGCTTGGTGAATAGCAGCAGTTAGCTGGGGAACTACCTGGGTTAACTCAATTTGGGGTTGAGACTGTCCAGGTAGTTGGCAAAGTACCCATTCTAAATTCAATGCAGTTTTGAGATGGATCGTGGTTTGTTGCACCAGATCTCTTAACTGCTGAAATTGCTCATCGGTTAATGCGGGTTGCTTCTGCTGGGCAGCCTCTGTGACATGGCGTTGATAGCCAACAACAGAGGATGTGGGTGATGAAACAAGAGATGAAACTGGATCGATCGCATAAGTATAGAGTTTGCTACCAAGCTGATGTGTGAATGTTCCAGCAGCCTGAATATGATAGCGATCGGGCACTACTTCACCTCGGACTAAGGCCTGTCCTAACCCCCAAGTTGCCCGAATCTTTAGCGAGCCGTCACCCTGAGCTTGGACATCTCCCGATGCGATCGCGGTTCTGATGGGCTGTACAAGCACTGCCAGATTCACTTGCTGAAGTTGAATGCCCAAACGTTGCCAATACAAAAAGCTTCTGGCTCGAAATAGCTCTGCCCAAGTTTGTTTTAAACCGTGGGCGATCGCTTCCCTATGCGTACCTCCTAAGTGCGACTCCAGCAAACCTATGGTCTTGTAGCTTACTGTTGGATCTAAGCCTTTCAGGACAAGGGACGGACGAAAAATTAATGCTGAGGTTTGCCAAGGTTGGAGCGCAATTTCGATCGCTGATAACCAGTCATCTGGAACAGGGCTAGACAAAATGGCTTGCCGAATCTGTTGGGTAACAATTCGCAATTGCTGAGGCTGATCAACATCGACATGGAGCGAAGAATGCGGTAGATCCACAAACATGGGAACTTGCCAGTCAATTTCTTCTAGAAATTCCTGAAAGGCATCCGTGGAAATCACAAAGCCTGGAATGACTGGGTAGCGATGCTGTTGTAGCTGCCCCAAATGAAACGCTTTATCTCCCACTAGAATGCGATCAGCGATCCGAATTTGCTCCAGCCAATACAAATAGTTCACAGGCATACGCAGCATTCAAACTGAGATTGACCCAAGCGATCGGGAACTGGGAAATTAAATCTTTGCCCCAAATGCCTCCAGTCTAGAGCCTAAAGCACCTCTAAAAGAAAGCTTCGTGAACACCTGCTGTAGTTCTGGAGAGGTAAATCTCTTATCTTTCTATCCTTCCAGTCTGTGGCGGTATAGAAATGTCATCCAACATTGGTATTAGCTTAATTCCAAACTCTGCTTCAAAATTTGTTTTCTTCAGATCCAAACTCCAAAATTCCAGGGCACAATCATCTTCGGGTTGGCTAGCTTGTAAATGCAGATGTAGTTCTTGAGTCTCTGGATGATAGACGCAGTAAATTTGCTGGATTGCCCCAATTTGACGTCGATCTAGCGCTACTGCCAGCCTCAGTAAGGGATGCAACTGCTCCACCGCTCGGCGATGTTTTTTGCTACTGAGATTGCGGTAGCTGTCATGTTTTTTCTTAGGGTTACTCTTGCGATGGTAGCGAGCGAGGTTAGCGATCGTCTCAATCTCCACTTCTGTATAACCCAACAGGTCACCATGACGAATTAAGTAGTAGGAATGCTTGTGATGACTCTCATGGCTAACAAAATGACCGCAATTATGCAAAATTGCTGCGGCCCAGAGCAATTCCCGTTCTGCGGCTCCCCAGTGGTGCATATCAGCCGTTTGGTCAAACAAGCTCAAGGCAAATTTTGCGACTCGTTCACTATGGGCCAAATTTACCTGATACTTTTGGGCGGTTTTGAGAATGCTACGCTGTCGAACCGAGCACTGGAAGCGAAGATGATCTTCAATTAAGCCATGTGCCAGCATCCAGTCTACAACTACCCCTTCGCGGAGGGCACGTTCGCAAATGGTGATATCTTCTAGCCCCAGTAACGACATTGCCTCTTGTAAAATCACGGCTCCAGCAATAATGATTTCGGAGCGGCGATCGGACATCCCTGGAACAGCAGATCGTTCGGCATTATTTAACTTACGCAAGTGATGAACCATCTCACGTAAGTCTCGTAGGCTAAACTGATAGCCATTTAAAGGGGTAGGCACTCCTCCTAGCTTTTCGCGGGCATGGAGGATAGCCAATGTTTCGATGGTGCCGGAAGTACCTACCATGCGCGGTTGCTCCCCCCGGTTGCAACTGTGCCCGTAGTTCGTCTACTGATCGCTCTAGCATTCCTCGCACATAGGCTTGCAGGTAGTTAAACTCACTGTTGCTAATTGGATCAGTGCTCACCATTTCTGAAGTAAGCCGCACCGCACCAATTTTTGTGCTGCTCAGGGTACGTGGCTCCCGCCCATCCCCCAGCACTAACTCCGTCGAGCCGCCCCCAATGTCAATAATCACATGGGGTTGACTATTAAACTCTACGCCTGACAGCACGCCCAAGTAGATGCGCCGGGCTTCTTCGGGTCCAGAGATCAGATCAACAATCAGTCCTGTTTCCTGCTCGATCTCATGCAAGAAGGCATGACCATTGGGGGATTCTCGAACCGCGCTGGTAGCCACCGCAACAATGTCTTCAGCATGGAGACTCTTAGCAATTTCTTTACAGCGCTTTAGCGCCTCAAGCGCTCGCCCCATGGCTTCTGGAGTTAAGCGCCCAGTAACTTTGTCGCGATCGCCCAACCGAACCGTTGCTTTTTCTCTGGCAATAATTGTAAAGGCAGGAATGCTAGGTTGAATCCTGGCTACTGCCATGTGAATAGAGTTTGTCCCCACATCAATAGCAGCAAGGATGCGATCGGTCTTATCATCTTGTAAAAGATCGAACCGTGAACTGGGCAGCGCAGGACTGAGCAAAGGTTCTTTGCTCTCATAAATCAGATTGATCATCCAAGTATCCAGAGAGTATTTGTACTGGCTAGATCGAAAACTGAAGCACGAGTCAGGCAGAATTAGGGATCATCCGATCTGTCCAGCATGACTTGCTAAATGCGACTTGCTCAACGATCGCAGATTAACCATCGCTGAGAAGATGCCCTACCCTAAGCACTTTTGCTATCCGTAAACACACAAGCTGTCTTAAGAACTGTATAAAATCTTATCGCGATGCCTGGGTGATTTAGACGTTGAATTGAT
>JAAUOQ010000528.1 GCA_012034795.1 Leptolyngbyaceae cyanobacterium CRU_2_3 | reverse complement strand
AGCTATCAGAAATTGAGACCCCTTAGGAAAGCGGGACTGTGGGAAAGGCGCAAAGACAGGATCAAAGGGTAAATCAGGATAGTAAATCATGGACGTGATTCTTTGTCATACCACTGCGGACTTTGACACACTAGGTGGAGCAGTCGGGTTATCGCGGCTGCTGCCGGGCGCGCGGATTGTGCTAACGGGAGGGGCGCATCCTACCGTGCAAGCGTTTCTGGCACTGCATCGAGATGAATACGCCTTGGTGGAGCGGCGATCGGTGAAGGCAGATCAAATTCGATCGATCGCTGTAGTGGATACCCAGTGGCGCGATCGCTTGGGCAAGGCAGCAGAGTGGTTGGATCTACCTGGCGTTGAAATCACCGTGTACGATCACCATTTAGCGGCACCTGAAGATGCACCTGAAGACACACCAGGCAATAGAACGGGAGATATGAGAACGGGAGATATTGCAGCAACTCATAGCCAGATTGACGCTGTGGGAGCCGTAACCACCCTGGTTGTGGAGCAACTTCGCGCCTACCAGATTTCGCTGACCGTGGCAGAGTCCAGCGTCATGGCATTGGGTATTCATGTAGACACTGGCTCGCTGACATTTGACCACACGACAGTACGAGATGCCGCTGCCCTGACCTGGCTCATGGAACAAGGTGCCAACTTGCGAGCGATCGCTGAATATGTAGAACCTAGCCTCTCGCCCCAAATCCAAGATTTGTTGGCGATCGCTCTAGAACAACTCACTACAGAAACGCATTGGGGTAGCACTTTGGCATGGGTATTGCTGTCCACTACTACCCATGTACCGGGCATGTCTCAATTAGCCTCTCGGTTGATGAGTCTGACAGACACCGATATTTTATTGCTGGCAGTGCAGCAGCCATTGACTGGAGGAGACGATCGCCTGACGGTAATTGGCCGCGTCCGCAGTGGTACAAACCTCAATCTGGCAGAGCTATTTCAGCCCTGGGGTGGGGTGGACATGCCAAAGCCGCCGCCTTGACCCTGCGAGGCAGCCATATGGTAGCGACTTTGGAACAGCTTTTAGCCCAGGTGCGATCGCAAATTCCGCATCCCCCGATCGCCAGAGTGCTAATGTCTTCACCAGTACGCACCATTCGCCCCGAAACGACGATCGCTGAAGCCCAACGGATTTTGCTGCGCTATGGTCACTCTGGACTGTCAGTCGTCGATGCTCAAGATCGGCTAGTTGGGATTATTTCTCGGCGGGATTTAGATATTGCCTTTCATCATGGGTTTGATCATGCGCCCGTCAAAGGCTACATGGCGACTGCCGTAAAAACGATTACGCCCGATACAGGCTTACCTGAAATTGAAGCTTTAATGGTGACGTATGACATCGGGCGATTGCCCGTTTTAGAAGCAGGGCAACTTGTGGGGATTGTCACCCGCACCGATGTGCTACGGCAACTCCATCAGGGTAGAGCCACTGCCAAACCAACTCATAAACCCGGAGAGCCATTGCTCCTGCAAAATTATTGTGCCTTACCCGATCGAGTAGAGCGTTTGTTACACGATCGCCTGATTGCACCCCTGTGGCAACTACTCCAGGCGATCGCACAGTTGGCAGAACAGCGAGGCTGGCAGATTTATCTGGTGGGCGGCGCAGTCCGGGATTTATTGCTAGCCGCCGATCAGCCTCTACGAATTGAAGATATTGATTTGGTCGTCGATGGCTTTCATCAGGCATCCGACCAAGCCGCTGGAGTGGAGCTAGCAAAAGCGCTACAGGCAGCCTATCCTCAGACCAAGCTGCAAGTGCATGGGCAGTTCCAGACGGCGGCATTGCTGTGGCATAACGACCCGGTACTCGGCTCCCTCTGGATTGACATTGCCACAGCCGCACTGAGTTCTATCCTTATCCAGCGCCAATCCAGAGGTGGAAGCGAGTTCCATTCGTCAAGATCTGTATCGGCGGGACTTTACCATCAATGCGCTAGCAATTCGGTTGACGGTTCCCCGTAAAGGCGAACTGCTAGACTTTTTTGGCGGTGTGCTGGACTTGCAAGCCAAACAGATTCGCGTGCTCCATGCCAACAGCTTTATTGAAGACCCCACCCGGATCTATCGGGCCGTGCGATTTGCCGTGCGGCTTGGCTTCCAGATTGAGCCACAAACAGAGGGCTATATTCGCTATGCGATCGCCAGTGGCATCTACAGCACGATTCAAGCCGATCGGACTCAACACCGCCAAGCACCTGCCTTACAAACTCGCCTGAAGCAAGAGCTAAAGTACATTTTGCAAGCGCCCTATTGGCAGCATGCGCTTCAGCTTTTGTCAGATTTAGGCGCACTAGTTTGTATTCATCCAACGCTGCAATTGCCAGACTCCTGGCATCAGCTTCAACTGGTCGATCGCTGGCTCCATCGATTCGATCCTGCCCACACCTTGGCGCACTGGCAGATGCTTCTGGAAGTGCTGCTGTCTTCGCTACAACCTGACGATCGCCTCCTTGTGGCTCAGACCCTGCAACTGCCTGCCGAAAGCTGCGAGCGACTTGCCCACCTCCATGCTCTACAAACCCAGGTCATTCAGTTTCTCTTGCCCTCCTCTCGCCCCAGTCAAGTAGTGAAACGGCTCAGTTCTTACGATCGGGCGACACTGTTGTTGCTAGGTGCCACAGTGCCGCGATCGGTACGGCGGCAAATCTGGCGATATCTCACCCACTGGCAAACGATTAAACCCCCCATAGACGGCAATGACTTAAAGGCAATGGGATACCAGCCCGGAAAGCAATACAAAGAGATTCTAGAGGCAGTGCTGATGGCAACCCTGGATGGGGAAATGGGCGATCGTGCCACGGCCAAAGCGTTTGTGCAGACCCGGTTTCCGCATGTCCAGCCCTAGGGTTGGCTCCCATAACAATTTTCAATTGAATGGAAGACAGATTATTCTATTGTCATCATTCCTTTGATGAAACCAGATTGAAATTTTGCTCTTTTAGGAGGTTTGCGGTTGAAGGTTTTTTGGATGGAGACAGTGTGTTAGCTCGTATTGTGCGAAACATGCCAAATCGACAAAGTCCCGTGCCAAATG
>JAAUOQ010000098.1 GCA_012034795.1 Leptolyngbyaceae cyanobacterium CRU_2_3 | reverse complement strand
TACCTGACCGCTAGAGGGATGAAATTAAACCAGTCAACATCTTGAGTGTTGTAGTTTTTCCAGCCCCGTTGGCTCCCAAAAAGCCAACAACTTCACCTGCTTCAATGGCAAAAGAGATAGACTGCACCGCAGGAATTGATCGATAGGTGCGGCGGAAGAAATGAGCTAAGGTTCCTTTCAATCCAGGTTGTTTAATGGCAACTGGATAAACCTTACTCAGGTTTTCAACAGCAATAATTGGCATAGTAACAGGTGAGAATGGAAGATCAAGAACTAGCAAAACTAGAACGAAATAAGAGATCGTTTGCCCTTGCTCTATTGTCCCTTGTCTGACATTTTTAGGGGCAGCGATCGCTGAATTCCAAACCTTGGCCCCTCGAACCTTGCCACCCAAAATTCCCAGAAATTCGGAGCAAAATTCACACGTTAACTACTTGTGCTCCGGGTGAGTTGCTTCTGGTGCGTTCATCTTTAGCCGGTTAATCTCGCCAATCATTTGATAAAGCCGACCCAGATCGCGGCGGTTGAAGTGGAGGATGAGCCGATGCAGATCGTCCGCGCCGTTGCTGGCTTCTTGGGGCAGAGCTTGAATCTTGCTAATTTTTCCTGTCACTAACAGGTCACTGTAGTTTTGATTGAGATAGTCCAGGTCAGCATCCGATAGCTCCAGGTTGAGACGTAAGACGAGCCGATCCTCTACATAGCGGCTGGAGTGGAAGACGCGATAAAAGCTGGCGATCGTCTCACAGGCCACATCTACTCGGTCGGTAATTGTATAGAGATGTAGATCAGCCTCACTAATCAGCCCAGCCTTGAGAAAATGCTCACGCAAATAACTATCCCAACTTTTCCAATAGTCTCCGCCTGGCGAATCGATCAGAACGACGGGCAACAAACCCGTTTTGCCAGTCTGCATCAAGGTTAAACATTCAAACGCTTCATCTTGCGTGCCAAAGCCGCCCGGAAATGCTGCCATGGCATCGCTTTCTCGTAGGAAAAACAGCTTACGGGTAAAGAAGTATTTGAAATTAATCAGCTTGCGATCGCCCTCCATAATTGGATTCGAGCCTTGCTCAAAAGGCAGCCGAATATTCAGCCCAAAAGACTTCTCTGCACTCGCTCCTTCATTGGCTGCTTGCATAATGCCAGGGCCACCCCCGGTCATCACCATAAAACCTTGCTCCGCCACTGCCCTGGAAAATTCCGCAGCCATTTGGTAGGCCGGGCGATCGGGTGGGGTACGAGCAGAACCAAAGATAGCAATTTTTCGGACATGGCGATAGGGATAAAATACCCGGAAAGCCTGCTCCATGTCCTGTAAAGAGGCATTAAGGATCTTCCAATCTAGGCGATCGGCTTCCACTTCTGCCATCCGAACGAGCGTCGTTAAGGCCTGATGAATGAGATCCCCATGCTTCATTTGAGGCAATAGATCTAACAGTTCACTAATTTCTGCCTGAAGTGGCTCCAGGGCGTGAGACGAAGACGAAAAGGTCATGAATTCTTTGGAATTGGCAGCATTCTATTCTACCGAGATTTCAGGGCAGCGTTTTCTTTCATCGCCAAACGCAACCCCAACAAAAACCTCTTGCCAATTTCCTGTTAAGTCATGCTGTGCAGCCAGGAAAGCATGTGCAAGAGGCTCAGTGGGCAATGCCGCTTAGATATATTTTTCGAGTGTGCTAGCTAGCGTGGTTTTGGGAACTGCACCCACCACCATATCGACTCGCTGCCCACCTTTAAAAATCATCAGCGTTGGGATACTTCGAATGCCATACTGGCTAGCGACACTGGGATTTTCGTCCGTATTAACTTTAACAACCTTGACCTGCCCAATGTACTGTTCTGCAATTTCATCTACTACAGGAGCAACCATTCGACAGGGTCCACACCAAGGCGCCCAAAAATCTACTAAAACCGGAACGTCGCTGTCAAGTACTTCTTGTTTAAAGGTGGAATCTGTAACTTGTGCGGCTGCTGACATGCCTAGAAAATCCTTAACCTTGCGTTTTCTTGTTGAAATCTTACCATAGCGAAATGGCAGTCTCAGGATACAGGCTCTATACAATTGGACACATTAAATTGGGCACATTACAATTAGACACATTTTGGAGATGGGGACAAAGCAATGCACAATAGCAATAGGGTGATGGACTCAAGATTAATCGGCTCAAGGTAGCCAATTGAGCCATCGTGGAAGCGGCTGTGGGCACTCGCTGATCGCCTCCGGCTCGTCGCGTTGACCCTTTAGAAAGCAGGAACCGCCTGAACAGTAGTCCAGGCGGAGTGTGGTGTGAGGAGTGAACGGAAACATGCGTCTCCGCTCTCTTTATTCTAAGCGACAGATATGTTAATTCGGGAGGATCAATTGTTAAGCACAGATAAACTTATGTGACGTTACTTGACAGTCTTAAGTTTATTTGCCCATCCCCAACTGCTGAGCCTTCTGATAAACCTTACCTTCCGTCAACAGAGAAGGGGCAATAATGACCTCCACTTGCTGCATTTCACGAATATTTTTTGCACCTAGGGTGCCCATGCTGGTCTGAAGTGCGCCCAAGAAATTATGAGTGCCGTCATCTAGCTGAGCCGGGCCCCGCAGAATTTGCTGGAGTGTGCCCGTTGTACCTACCCGAATTCGAGTCCCGCGAGGCAGAACTGGACTGGGTGTAGCCATACCCCAATGATAGCCACGTCCAGGTGCTTCCTGTGCTCTAGCAAAAGGCGAACCAATCATGACGCCATCGGCACCACAGGCAATGCATTTACAAATATCGCCCCCTGTAATTAATCCACCATCGGCAATTACAGGCACATACTGACCTGTTTCCTGGTAAAAATCTTCACGAGCAGCAGCACAATCTGCCACGGCAGTGGCTTGAGGAATTCCAACCCCAGGACCGCACGAGAGGTGCAGGCGGCTCCTGGACCAATACCGACTAGCACGGCAGCGGCTCCAGCTTTCATCAGATTCAACGCCACTTCGTAGGTAACGCAGTTTCCTAAGATCACGGGTATCGGCATCTCTTGGCAGAAGTTAGCCAGATCAAGTGGTGTCACTGATTCTGGTGACAGATGGGCTGTAGAAACCACTGTAGCCTGAATGAAAAACAGGTCAGCCCCTGCTTTGGCGACGGCTGCACCATACTTAACGGCTCCGATGGGTGTGGCACTAACGGCGGCAATACCGCCCTGCTGCTTAATCTCTTGAATGCGGCGATCGATCAATTCTGCTTTAACTGGCTCAGCATACAGTTCTTGCATCAACGGGACAAATTCAGTTTTATCCACAGCAGCAATTCGATCGAGGATCGGCTCAGGATCAGCGTAGCGAGTTTGAATGCCTTCCAGGTTGATGACCCCCAACGCACCCAACTGCGACAGTGCTACCGCCATCTTGACATCGACAACGCCATCCATAGCACTAGCGATGATGGGAATTTGCCGCTCAATCCCACCAATTGTCCAGCGGGTATCTGCCAACGAGGGGTCTAAAGTACGCTGTCCGGGGACAAGTGCGATTTCATCAATGCCGTAAGCTCTACGGGCTGTTTTGTTTCTGCCAATCTGAATGTCCACGCTTTCCACCCTTCCTGTAGAGATATAAAAGCTAGACTACCAAATCCAGAGATCGATGGGTTTAGGTGGTGCTAAGAAATCAAAGGATGGTTTTGTTTTGGCGATCTGCCACCGTTGCTACTCATCCGCAGCTAATTCCTTAAATAATTGACTCAGAATGACATTGGAAAACAGAAAGCCTTCTGGGTCAGTCAGTCGGAGTCGTTGGCTGGATGTTGAGGTTTGATGGGTAAATTCAACCCAGCCCCGACGCTGAAAAGGTTCTAGACAAGCGAGAATTTGCTGAAGCGATCGCTCCCCAGCTTCTGATTCTAACTTGCTTAAACTCAGACCTTCAGACAACCTCATGCCCAGCATTAAGGTGTCGAGCAGTTGTTCCGGATAAACTGTAACGGGACAATCGATCGCACCACCTACCGCTTGATAGTCCTGCACCCACTGGTAGTAAATCGATCGCTGGCGGGGACGGGTGAATCGCTGGTGATGGGTATAGCTGGCTGCGGCCATGCCAAACCCATAATAAGAGCGGTTTTCCCAGTAAACTCGATTATGACGGCACTGATATCCTGGCTTAGCATAGTTGGAGATCTCATAGTGCTCGTAGCCTGCCTCTGTTAAAGTTTGCTGCGCGGCACGGTACATATCAGCCGTCATTTCATCGGTAGGAAGCGGTTGCACGCCAGACTGATACCAGTGACCGAAGGATGTAGTCGGTTCGAGGGTCAGGTCATAGATCGAAAGATGAGTAGGAGCCAGCGCGATCGCTGCCTCCAAAGATTCTTGCCAACGGACGGGTGTCAGATAGGGCAAACCCGAAATTAAGTCCAGGCTAAAGTTACTCAAATTAACCTGATGGAGCAAATCAACGGCCGCCTCAATATCGGCAGGCGTATGGGTACGTCCGCAAGCTCGCAGCAATTCGACTTGGAATGCCTGTGCGCCCAAGCTAACCCGATTAATTCCAGCAGCGGCATAGGACTGAAGCCGATCGCGATCTACGGTATCAGGGTCAATCTCTATAGAAATCTCAGCATTTGCAGCAAGTCCAAACTGGCGATCGAGCGTTTGCAAAATCTGCTCAAGCTGTTGACCTGTCAGCAGTGAAGGCGTTCCACCCCCCAAAAACACTGTCTCTAAGGGCAGGGGGGCTAGGGCAGGAGTGCTGCGGATCTCCTGGCAAAGAATTTTGACATATTCCGTGATCGTGCCAAATTCTGTTTGCCCCTGTTGCGCTAGGGGAGGGCGATCGCCCACTACAGCGATCGGGAAATCACAGTAAAAGCATCTGCGCCGACAAAAGGGAATGTGAATATAGGCCGCTCTGGGGATACCTTCAAAACCATAGCTGGGATAACTGGGATAATTGTTTCTGGGATAGCAGTCAGCAAGGGGCGATCGTCCTTGCTGACTCCTGCTTATCCCTTCCTGCTATTCCCATCAGTCCTATGCTTACACCCCAAGCCAACGTTTAGAAAAACTACAACCCACCTTATCTGAGAGGGGAAGGATATAATGATGCTGTGCAAATCTACCTACTGAGCGTATTTTCAGCCTCCGCTTACCATACGGTGCAGACCATACGTTGCACACCTACGGTACAGAACTTGCTTCAGCTTATCTCAGACTTAATCTGCTCCCCCATCTGCATCACACCCCAGACCCACAGGGATTGGCACCATGCTCGACGCAATTATCATTCTCACATTCATCATAGCAGGGGCAGGAATCGGCTTTTACGGCGTTGACTTGCTACCAACGGAGGCCTTAGAGCAGGTCAACAGCTTGGAGGGTCTTAGCTCTGTGACGGGCGCTTTTGGGGCGCTGCTTGGCTTTGTCATTGGCTTGGTCGCTCAGACAAGCTATCGCCGCATTGAGCGGCAAGTTCGCGAAATGCCCGTTGATATGCTGTTGAGCCGCTCAGTTGGGCTAGTTCTGGGTCTATTAGTGGCAAATCTCATGCTAGCACCCATCTTTCTATTGCCGATCCCACGGGAATTTGCCTTTATCAAACCCTTGGCAGCCGTTTTGGGCAGCGTGATGTTTGCCTTTTCTGGGGTGAGTCTGGCCGATACCCACGGTCGAACTTTGCTACGGCTGATTAATCCCAACAGCGTAGAAACGATGTTAATGGCTGAGGGAACGTTAAAGCCCGTCACCACTAAAATTTTAGACACGAGTTGCATTATTGACGGACGGATCGAAGATTTGCTGAGTACCGGCTTCCTAGAAGGGCAAATTCTGGTGCCGCAATTTGTTTTGCAAGAGTTACAGCGCATTGCAGATGCCTCCAACGATCAAAAGCGCGTCCGAGGGCGGCGGGGACTAGATATTCTCAATCGGATTCAGGAAGCTTTTCCAGAACGGATCATGATCCATCCAGCAGACTACGAGGATGTTGCCACAGTAGACGCAAAGCTAGTGCGGCTGGCGCAAGATATTAACGGTTCGCTGCTGACTACTGACTACAACCTCAACAAGGTCGCAAGTTTACAGAAAGTGATAGTTCTTAACATCAATGACTTAGCTCAAGCTATGCGACCTGCCTATTTGCCAGGTGATAGCATTGACCTGAAGATTGTCAAGCAAGGCAAAGAACCCGCTCAAGGCGTGGGTTATCTAGATGATGGCACGATGGTCGTAGTGGAAGAAGGCGGCAGTTACATTGGTGACGAAGTTTGTGTGGTGGTGACAGGCGCACTGCAAACTTCAGCAGGACGGATGATTTTTGCTCGCCCAGAAGCCTCGTTTGTCACTTAACCCTTTACCTAGCCGTTCAACAGTACCCCAGTCCGTGTTAAAATCTGTTTCGATTATGAACTCGTGTTGGAGAGGTCAGTTTATTCATGGAAGCGGCACTGCTGTTAGCAAAACTCCCCGAAGCCTACGCTATTTTTGATCCCCTGGTGGATGTTCTGCCCGTGATTCCGGTTTTCTTTCTGTTGCTGGCTTTTGTGTGGCAAGCAGCAGTTGGTTTTAGATAAGAAAAACTTTAATTTCATTCATATCTTCTAAAAGGCGCTGAGCAATCGGCGTCTTTAATTATTGCTATTAGAATTATTGCTACTAGATTATTGGAACTCGTCTGGCGTTCTACAATCTTGGTAAAATTTCTGGGAGGAGTTGCCCTGGAACCATCGATAGGGCCCGATTTTGTCCGGTCAGCCCCAGTTGCACATAAGTGGCACGGAGAGTTTCAACCACGCGAGTTAAGGCAGTTTGACGGAGGTCAGGTTTTTGTGACCACAACTGTAGAGCAATTAGATGATGCTTTAAAGCGGCGCTGAGGTGAGTAGACTGCTGTTCAATCGTTAAGTTCGCTTGGGTATCCGTGGCAATTTGATAATGAGCCAAACCCAAATTATTTTGCGTAGCCACTTGATCGAAAGTGAGGGGAGTAGTCTGTCCGGGGTTGCGGTGCACCATGAGTTCAGCAGCCTTGAGGGTCGATTCGTAGGCAACGATCGCCCCTTGTAAGTAACCTATCCGTAGTTCTGTATCTTCGGCATGGTTGGCCATATGC
Source organism: Leptolyngbyaceae cyanobacterium CRU_2_3 (assembly GCA_012034795.1). GTDB lineage: Bacteria > Cyanobacteriota > Cyanobacteriia > Elainellales > Elainellaceae > Drouetiella. The sequence continues at coordinate 4,326 of JAAUOQ010000098.1, read as the reverse complement.
CAGCAGGCTGTGCCCAAATTATTTTGAATCATGGCATAGTTGAACGGCTCAGTGGCAGGGTCGTAGAAGCGCATGGCTTCAGAATAAGCCGCGATCGCCTGCTTCAAATTCACATCGGGCTGTTGGTGCTGCGCCAGGTTCCAGTAGGTTGTGCCCAAGTTATTTTGAGTCGAGGCATAGCGGAGGGGATCGGTTTCTGGAGTGCGATAACGCAAGGCTTTCAAATAGGCTTCTACAGACAGCCTGAGACTTTCTGCCGGATCTTGGTGCCGCGCCAAATCAGCATAGGCAGCCCCCAGGTTGTTTTGCACCATGGGATAGGTTTGTGGCTGACTTTCCGGATTGATCTGGGTCAAGGCAAGCTGATAAGCCTGAAGTCCCCGTTGCAGATAAGGCAAAGCTTCCTCGCTAGTCGGCATGGAGCGCGACAGCATCCAGTAGAGGTTGCCTAAGTCATTGAGGATATCCACCCATAGCGGTGCCTGCTCTGGAACGTAGCGCAGTGCCTGCTCATAGGCTTGAATCGCGATCGCAATGTTTTGCAGGGATAAATCACCTTGCTCAATGCGATCGCGATAGAGATTGCCTAAAGCACAGTATGCCGTCGCCAATGTCGTTGGTGGAGCCTGCTGCCGATGCAGTTGCTCAATTTGCTGCATCAAAGGCAACTTCCGCAAATCTTCAGATTGTAGTCCAGCCGGAATAGTTGCCATCAGGCTATTGGCACCAGCCGGTTCAATCCTCGTTTCGGCAACCCATTCTGTTTCAGTGATCTGCTCTTCCTCTGCCTCCAGCAGCGCAGCCGCCTCTGCCAACGGCAACCGATTCAGCGGAGGTTGTGCGCCAGAAACTAAATCAGAATTAGCATCAGCGGCTGAAAACGACTCAAACAAATGAGCCGAATCCAAATCTTGAGCTAGTAATTCCCAAGGATTTTCCACCGCCGCACTTTTGGGGGGTGGAGCAGGCGTAGAGACAGAGGGTGCGATCGCCTGTTTAGGAGACTGAGCCTGAGATGCCATAACCGCAGACGGCATCCCAATTCGCTCCGGCAACGTGACCATAATTGGAGTGGGATCGCCAATGAACTCAAACACCGACTGTGCGACAGCGCCGAAAACTCTGGAGCCGACTGAGACAGTGAGCGAAACCACGGTTAGTGTGAGCCACAAGACCACGCTCGACTCTAGGAGCGGCAAATTATACTCAATGCTCTGAAGATGGTTGAAAAATAGCCGTTGAATAGCAGCAGGTTGTCGTGTCAGGTTTTCAGCGCCCAAGATCTGGAAGGATGGCATGGTTCCAGCTTGCCATCCTCCCCGTGGGGCAGGTGCTTGAGCCAACCACTGGGCAATTTGCACAATCGGGTTGGGGTCATCCAAGTTCAAGTGCAAACTCACCAGTCGAGGATGGTTGGCTGTCTCAGCAGTTGCCTCAAAGTTGGCAGACCCAAAAAAGTTAGACCAATTTGATTTCGCTAGCTCTACCTGTAGCTGTGCAGAGAGGCGATCGCGCAGTACCAAATCATCACAAACTACAACAAAAATCTGGCGACGGAGATTCAGGCTCAAGGCAACTTTGAGACGCTGATATGACTGTTGATTCAGTCCTAAAATTTTCCGGAAAGGAATGTCTGCCACAGGAATATAGCCAAAGTGAAAGGAAGATGAACCCCGTCAATAGGATGCGGGAATTTGAACTGCTTCAATGTTAAATAGCCTTATATTCAGTGTCTAAAAGTTGTGCTTCAAAGTTCCCTAGCTTCAATGTGTCCTGCTAAGGCAGAGTCTTGCCTCAGCACTAAACCTCCGCACCAAACTTCCACACTAAACCTCAGCACTAAACCTCTACACGCTTGGACTGATCGGTTTAAACCAACGCCCCCTGAAGCAGGATGAACTTCTCTGTAACCTTTTCCACAGATCTTGAATCAAGTCAGGATAAAGATCAGAAACTGGCAAAAGAACTTGACATTTTGTCCCTGACACCCTCGTTGAAGAAGAATTTAGCGGGCGGGTTAAACTTATCACAATCTCAATGATGGGTGAGAAGGGGGTGGAGGGGCACGACCCCCCTTGGGGACTCCGTCCCCAAATCCCTCTTTGGCTTTCTCATACCGATTTAAAATCCAAATAGGGCAGATGTTTTTTGAGAGTCGCAGAGCGGGCTCTCAAAAAATATCTGCCTCATAGCCAATTCAAATGGGTATCATGACCGATTTAGGATTGCTTAGGATTCCTATAGTACAACAGGGCACAAGTTTGGCTACCGTCGTGCGGGTATTTGGACGCGCAGTCCAGATAAAACACAAAAGCCAGGAGTATCAGAGTACGCCTGGCTTTGCCTGTTGTAGTTTGTATTTTGTCAGTTAAAGATAGATTGAGTTGAGCTATCGCCGAGCGTAGCCCTTGCCTAAGATGAAATAGAAACCGCAACTGCAACCAAACCAACGATGAGGATGAGCGCACCTGTGCCCAAAACGATATACTGAACCTTCTGTTTTGGGTTCGGAGGCTCTGCCTGATATATCTTCGGCTCTACAGCGAAGTTGTTGAGGCGACCGCCTTCTTCGGTGGTATAGGGCATAGTTTAAAATCCTTGAATTATTTTTAATAATTTTAACAGGCAGCTAGAATTTGACATAAAAAAACCTCCAACCTCACCGAAATGAGGCGGAGGAAATAAGTCAGGGTGCATCTACCTCCTCAATTTTCTATCTATGGAGGGAGGTATCCGGAAGGATTTGCGAAGGAAAAGATTTGCCTGAAACTTTATATCCCTGTCGAACTTTTCTCAGCTAGGACGGTCTATAGATCCAGCTTGTCCAGATAGGATGACCTTCTTGGAGGAAGCTGAACTCTCTCTACTATTTGCTAGCTAGCTAGCTAGTCGCTTGCCTGGTATCTTCGAGCTTGAGGATATAGCTGTCCTAGTCAGTCCGGTTAAAGTTGCTTCAGGCTAAAGCCCAAAAAGCATCTTATGATTCGTGTAAGGCATTGCTTGCCAGGTTTGTTCAGGTTCTCTCTACAATTGGTAGCAAGTGGAGTTAAAAACTCCTGGAAGCAACTCAAACTTGGGAACTATTTAAAGTAGAGATCGCTTCTAGGAATCAACAAGATACAACTATTTTCAAGAATTAGCTTAGGGGAGCGCTGGTGCTGTGACTCAGGAGTTTCATATCTCTGTAACCCCATTAGGGAATGATGAATATTTCGTGCGTACAGAAAAGGTTGAGCTAGGCGTGCCTATTGCTGAGGAACAGGTGACTTGGCACGTTGAAGAATGGCTGAATCAAGCACGGCAATTGATGAGCGATCCGCTGCTGGGACTGTTGCAGGCGATCGCCCGCCAATCACCCCAGGGTTGGATCTGTCTCAAAGTTGGAGTCAGACCCCCAGCGCTGCTCAAACGTCTCTGAGCCTGGTTAATTTAGGACAACACCTCTATAGCGCTCTGTTTCAGGGAACCTTGCGGGATAGCTGGGTAACGGCTCAAGGCATTGCCCAAAATCGCCGAGAAGCTCTGCGGTTGAGGTTGGGGCTTAAAGGTTCTCGGCTGCCTCGCCTTCCCTGGGAAGTGATGTATGGCAACGACATCCCAGCCGAAAAATTGCAGCAGAGCTTTAGTATGGCAGCGCGCCCTTTAGCAGCGGGCACCCATGTGATTTTTCCCGCTATCAACCGAGTCAGAGATTGACAGCGATCGCCTGCCTCTGTCCTTTGACAGCGATCAACCCTTACGCATTCTCATGGTGATTGCGGCTCCTGATGATCAAGAACGCTGCAACTTCAGCAAGAAGCCAGACAGCTTCAGCAGGAACTAGCTCAAGTCCATCCCACTAACGACGGCAGTACCGCACCTGACATTCACCTGACTATTCTTGATCAACCTGGACGAGAGCAGCTAACACAAGCCTTAGAGCAAGGACATTACCAGGTGCTGCACTATGCCGGACACAGCGATCTCAGCAGTGCTGGCGGCAGCCTTTATCTAGTCAATAATCGGACTGGACTCACAGAAATTCTTAGCGGTGATGATTTGGCTGGGCTATTGGTTAACAATGGCATCCGGTTGGCTGTGTTTAACTCTTGCCGAGGGGCCTATACGGCCACGTCTGACCCTGTCAACGAGCGAGAACGTAATTTGGCTGAAGCCCTGGTCAGTCGTGGGATTCCTGCGGTACTTGGCAATGGCAGGAACAAATTCCTGATAAATGTGGCGCTAACGCTCACCTGGCTCGTTCTATCGCAATCTCAAGCAGGGCTACTCCGATTGATGTCTCAGTCTCAGTCGAGCACGCCAAGGTTTGATTTCAGGCTATGGATC